>JAMOPB010000272.1 GCA_027064945.1 Candidatus Cloacimonadota bacterium | reverse complement strand
TGATTGGATTGATCAGATTTTTTTTATGACAGAGAAACTGAATGAATTGGAACTTTTAGAAGATGTATCGGAGTTTTATAGGGAAAATGGAGAAATAGTTTTGGTGCAAAGTCCTATCGGATACAAAATTGTTCCCGGCACAGGAGATTTAATAACGAAATTTAAACGTTACAAATTCATACGAGATAACAGATCTTTTTCTCGTAATGATTATATAGATTTAAGATATGATAAAAAATTAATTATAGGAACGGGTGTGTAATGAAAAACGGTCAAATTATTACAGCGATTGATATCGGAACAACAAAAATATGCGTAATCATTGCCATCATAAATAGTGAAGGGAAACTGGAAGTACGTGGAATTGGAACAAGTAAATCCAGTGGGCTTTTAAATGGTGTAGCTATAGATATAATGAAGGCATCACGTGCTATTAATGAGGCAATATCCGAAGCAGAAACTAATGCAGAAGTAAAAGCAAAAAATATACATATTGGAATTGCCGGTGAACACATCCGCAGCCAAAACACTTTGGGCAGAATAAGCCTAACTTCCGGTGATAATCCAAGTGAAATTACTCGTGAAGATATTGAGAATGTGATAAATAATGCAAAAAATAATGTTAAAATTCAACAAGGAAATGAAAAATTAGATATTATTCACGCTATTCCACAATACTATTCTATTGATGATCAAGAAGGAATTATTAATCCTCTTAAAATGAGTGGTTTCAATTTATCTGCCTACATACATATCGTTATGGCAGATATGAACAGCATTCGTAATATCACAAAATGCGTAGAGATCTGTGGTTATAAAGTAGAAGATCTTTTCTTAGAGCCAATAGCTTCTTCTTACGCAGTATTAAATGAAGTGGAAACGGAACTTGGCTCAATTATCATTGATATTGGTGGCGGAACTACAGACATAGCAGTGTTTTACAAAGGAAGTATTCGCTATAGTGCTGTATTGCCTTTGGGTGGAACAAATATAACTCAAGACCTTGCAATAGGATTACATACAACTCCCCAAAATGCCGAAGACATCAAAACCGACGTAGGAAATACAATTTCCGAAAGTGTTCCTGAAGACGATATGATAGAAGTTTTGGGAATTGCCGGTAGAGAAGCAAGTGAAAAAAAATTACGTTATGTTTCAGAAATTATCGAAGCAAGAATGAGAGAGATATTGGAATCAGCTTATGAGTTATTAAATGAAAATAATAACTTAAAAATGATTACTGCCGGCATTACCTTGACAGGTGGAGCATCTCTTTTAAAAAATCTCGATTATCTAGCTGAAGAAATTTTCAATATGTCCGCTAAGATCGGTTACCCCGATTTAAGTAAACTATCTGGTTCTACAGAACGACTAAGTTCTCCACGTTTTGCAACAAGCGTAGGTATTTTATATCAAGCTTATGCGAACTTGGAAGATGAAACGTTTATTTCGTCAAAACCAAGGAAAGATCCTTTCTCGAATTTTTTCCAGAAAATAATAGATTATTTCAAAGAGTATATATAGGAGAATTTTATGATAAAACTCAATCTCTCTGATGAACAACCTTTTGGCACCAAAATTAAGGTTATAGGTGTTGGCGGTGCTGGTGGAAATGCCGTTAATACTATGATCGAAAACGGATTGCAAGGTATAGAATTTGTTGTGATTAATACTGATGTGAAAGATTTAAAAAAATCTAAAGCTGAAATAAAATTGCAAATCGGTAAAGAAGCTACGCGTGGCTTAGGAGCAGGCTCAAATCCTGAAGTAGGAAGAAAATCCGCTGAGGAATCCACAGATGAAATCCGTGAAATTTTGGATGGAACAGATATGATTTTCATCGCTGCTGGAATGGGCGGTGGAACTGGTACCGGTGCCGCACCTTTTATTGCTGAACTGGCAAAAGACATGGATATCCTATCAATTGGCATTGTTAACAGTCCTTTTGAATGGGAAGGAAAAAAAAGAATAATGAATTCTGAAAAAGGTACTACCGCTTTGAAAGAATGTGTAGATTCTTTGATGATTATCCCTAATGAAAAACTCCTACGTACTTATAATAATCTTGGATTCACAGAATGCTTT
>JAMOPB010000271.1 GCA_027064945.1 Candidatus Cloacimonadota bacterium | reverse complement strand
TTATGCATAATGGGAGAATTGTAGGAATTGGTCCACATGAAGAATTACTAAAAACAAGTGAAAGATATCAGCAGCTTTATAATCTACAATTTGCGGAGAATTAGATGAAGATATTATTTTATCTATCGAAAAGTTATTCAATTCCAATTGTAGAACCTTTGGTGAGAAAATTCAATAGAGAAGGGATTGAATTTGCCTTTTTGGTTTCAAAAAAGGTGCATAATAATCTTCCGGAATACTGGGAAGAATTTGAAATTTTCACTTTCTTGGGTGAAGCTATTGCGTATTCTGCAGATTTTGTAATCTGTCCCGGAAATTTTGTTGATTATCGTTTACCGGGAATAAAAGTTGAAATATTTCACGGTTTAGGAGTTGAAAAACCTTCTCATTATAAAATAAGACACTTTTTTGATTTATATCTTACAAGCGGGCCTTATGTGACTGAAAAATTCAATAAACTTCAGGCTAAATATAAATATTTCATGGTAAGAGAAACCGGCTGGCCAAAAGTAGATCATATAATAAATTATCCAACTCAAAATTTGAAACAAAAATTAGGATTACCAGATAATAGAAAAATCATTCTTTTTGCGCCGACACATTCTACTAAAATGCAATCTGCTTCCGCTTTGATGCCAATTATTCCCAAACAAATTGCCAAAGATGAAATCTGGTTGGTAAAATTCCATGAGCTAATGAACAAAGAAATTATTGGGAAATTCGCTATTGCTCATCCTCAAATTCAAATTATAAATTCCAATGATATAACACCTTATCTGCATGCTTCCGATTTAATGATATCAGACACATCTTCTGTGATTTATGAATTTATGGTTCTTGATAAACCTATTATCACTTACAAAACTCAAGCCAGAGCTGATAAAGGAATAAATATTGATTCTCCGGAAGAATTGCGCCCTGCAATTAATCGTTGTTTGGAAAATCCCAATGAGTTTTCTGCCAATCGCCAAAAACATCTCGCAGAGATAAATCCTTACTTAGATGGGAATATTAGTGGCAGAATTATTGAAACATTAACTGATGTAATGCAAAATGACTTGATTCCTAAAAAAAGAAAACCGCTTAATCTGGTTCGTAAGATGCAATTGCATTACCATGAAAAATTTAAAAAAGGTTATATGAGATAATGATAAAAGTACTATTTGATTTAAAAAAAGAATATTATCTTAATTCGCTGAAACCTGTTTATGATGAACTCGCTAAAGATTCTGATTATGATATTTACATAAATATAGGCAAAGACCAACGCAGATTTTTGGGAATTTTTTTAATAAATGAAAAAAAAGAAATAGCTAAAAAGCTTCTTGAAAAAGGCTATAAATTAACAGATAAAACAAATGGCTTCGATGCTGTGATTTGCGGTGATGCTTTAAAAAATCCTGAACGTTATGGAGAAACTCAAAGGTTTCACTTGGATCATGGAGTTGGCATAAAAACTTTACGCATACGCAATCTAATGCGCCAACCGGATTATAAATATCATGTATTCTTAGAAGGAAATTATTGGTATGATTATATAAAATCTGTTGATACAAAGCAGAAAGACAATTTCTACGTAACAGGAATTCCTAAATTAGATCCTTTTTTCCAACCGGGATATTTTGATAATAAGAAATTAAAAAGCAAAATTGGTATTGATCCTAATAAGAAAACCGTGCTTTTTGCACCTTCTTATAAACCAAGTTGTATAAAATTCGTTCAAGAAAAAATCACAGACCTGATTCCGAAATATAATGTTGTGATAAAATTGCATCCATACAGTTGGCAAGGCAAATATGTTCCCCATTCACAGCATAAATTTTATGAAAAATTAGCTAAAAAAAATAAAGATGCCTATTTGATAGATAAAGATGATTTTGATATCTATCCTTATCTATTTATGGCAGATACGATGATTTCTGACACATCAAGTGTGGTAAATGAATTCTTAGCACTGGGAAAACATGGCATCATATATGTTCTGCCTTATGAAAAATTGAAACATTCCGATGGAATGCCGGTTCTTTCGATTGACCCGAAAAATTGGCTTAAAGGTGCTTTCCCACACATGCACAAACCGGATGACCTCTTGCCGGCAGTAGAAAAAGCACTGAACCCAACTGCTAAAATGAAAGAAAAATTAGCCGAATACAGAGATTACTTCTTTACAGGATTAGACGGAAAATCTGCAATGCGTGTAAAAGAAAAAATTGATGATATCATGAAAAAGGAGAAACAATGAAAGCGATAATTATTGCAGCCGGAAAAGGAACAAGATTATATCCATTCACAAAAAATACACCTAAAAGTTTGTTAGATATAGGACAAGGACTTACACTTTTAGAAACTCAATTACATGCACTTCAGGATGCTGGCGTAACTGATGTGGTAATTATTGTCGGGTATAGAGCGGAACAAATTGAAGCTAAAGTAAAAGAGTATGAAAAAGATTTTAATATAAAAACAGTTTATAATCCTTTTTATGATATTTCCAATAATTTGGTTTCTGTTTGGATGGCAAAAGAATATATGAAAGATGATTTTATCACAATTAATGGTGATGACATTTTTGATAGCTCAATTATAAAAAACTTACTCAAAAGCAATGAGAATATCACAATGGTCACTGATGAAAAAGATGAATATGATTCTGACGATATGAAAGTGGTAATAGAAAACAATACAGTAAAAGAAGTAAGCAAAACTATCGATTTAGATAGAGCAAATGCTGAATCTGTCGGAATTATCAAATTTTCCGGTCATGGTCCAAAAATATATTTGGAAACTTTGGAAGAGATGGTTCGCAATCCAAAAAACATGAACAATTTCTATCTTGCAGCTATTCAAAAAATCATCGATAAAGGCTATCATGTGCATTATTCAATGTGCAATGAATCTGATTGGGGTGAAATAGATTTCCATCCTGATCTTGAATTGATTCGTGCTCATGTTTCCAGAACAAATTTAGTCGAAAGAATATTTGATAAAAAGTAGGAGAAATTTTGGCCGGAAAAACTCGATTGGTAGGAAAAAATATAGAGATAGCACATAAGATCTTACATGATGTAACTTCACAAATGGAGCAAGCTGATATTCCCTATTGGCTTGAAGGTGGAACTTTACTTGGAATAATAAGAGAAGATCGACTTTTACCTTGGGATAATGATATGGATATCAGTATAAATGAAACAGATAAAACTAAACTATTCAAAATTATCCCCAGACTGATTTTAAAGGGATATAGAATTAGTATAAAACGATTTAAAAGAGATATCGGACCTTTTAAAAAAGGTGAATTTCGCATGATTAAAGTTCGTAATTATGAACCTTTTTTACGCAAAGGCGAAGTCATGCTTGATATTTTTGTGAAACGTCAAATCGGTGATGATTTGTTTTGGACTGTTGGCGTGAAATCTCCCGTATTAAAATCTTCTCCCGCAAAGCTTACTAATAAGCTTTCTTGGCATACTTTCAACGGTAAACCATACATGATTCCCGAAAATTATGATGACTACCTTAGATATCGTTACGGAGATTGGAAAACTCCGCAAAAAACTTGGAATTTTAAAACCGATGATAAAGCGATTGTTCAAAATTAGGATAAATTTATGAACATATATTATTATGGTAAACAAATCTATCAATTTTCTTATTCCAAGCCAATATATGAGAAAATTGGCGGTACCTTCATTGTGTATAAAAATCGTAATTGGTGGGAATTCAAATATTATCTACGCGGATCAAATGCTGATAATGGTAATAAAAATTTCCTGAATACTCCGCCGGTTTTAGTAAGAGATTACAATCATCTAAATGATCTAAAAGGGATAATTCTAACTCATTCAGCCAGAAAACTAAATATTGATCATAAAAACTGTAAAACAATCTACCTTGGACATGGTTCAGGAGACAAAGTTTTCGGTGGAAAAGGTGCTTATATGGATTCCTTTGATTACTTCTTTTTGCCGGGTCCCAAAATGGCAAAAAAGTTGCATGATGTGGGAAAAAACATTCCAGAAGAGCGTTTAATTAAAATTGGAAATCCTCGCTTTGATGCAATTGTAAATAATCAAATCGATAAACAAAAAGTTTATGCTCGCCTTGGAATGAAAGATCTTAGCCGACCAACAGTTTTATATGCACCAACTTGGAGATTTGGAAATGGAACTTTTAAAAAATATGCTTATAAATTTGCAAAAGAAATCACCAAAGAATACAATTTGATAATTCGACCTCATTATCATGATACAAAAAGAATTCATCTATTGAACCTTTGGGCAAAATTTAAAGGTATAAAAAATCTCTATTTTTCTGATTCTTCCGATTTGATTAAATCTGATACAATGGATGATTTTATGGTTTCAGATATTATGATTTCCGATACTTCATCTGTTTTATATGAATATCTTATCACCGGAAAACCGATTATTGTGGCAGAAAACGGTTATTCAAAACTCCATAATATGCCGGATAATATGAATATTATGAAAATTGTAGATATTTATACAGGGAAAGAAAATATTAATGCTATGATAGCAAATGCTCTGGCTTTACAAAAATATAAGCAAGCATACAAAGAGATGCTTCCTAATATATTTTATTTCAACGATGGCAAAAGCACTGAAAGAGCTGTAAAATATATAGAAAAGATAAAACAAGAGTTAATATGAAATACAAAATAGGTTATTATTTAGTTACAGATATTCAACACATACCTCCGGTTATAAGGCTTTATCCGCACATTGGCGGAGTAGTCTTTACTAGAAAAAAAAGTATTTACGATCGTATTAAAACCAAATACGCAGATTACAATATTGAAGTGTACCTCTGCAAAAGCAGAGCTGAGATTCATCGTTTAATATATAAACTAAAAATCAGAGTGATGATTTATCCTAGTTATCATGTTCTATTTGGTGGCAAAGCAATTGAAATTTTTCATGGTGGTCTTTCAGACAAGAATTATGTAGAATCTGTAAAAATTTTAGTTTATGATTATGTACTTTTCCCGGGCGAAAAAACCAAAGATAAAGTAAAAAGAGCCGGTTATCTAAAATATGTCCCCGAATGGAAAATAGTAGGTTATCCAAAATTTGATCCGCTTATGAATAACAACTTGAACGTAGAGCCGATCTTTGATAACAATAGAAAAACCATTCTCTATGCACCAACTTGGATCAGCCAAAATATTGATTTTAAAATGATCAAATTTTCTCCACATGGTGAAAGCTCTTTGGAAGTATGGTCAAAAGATATTATCAAAGCTTTGCATAAAGATTATAATCTAATAATAAAATTTCACAGCAGAATTTATCGTAAGCCGGGTGATATCTATGAACAAATTGATAATCTAATAACTAAACTTGGCGCAGAAAAATATGTGAAAGTGTGCATTGATGATAATATCTTAGATTATATGGCACAAGCTGAACTGATGATTTCCGATATTTCAACAGCTTGTTACGAGTGGTTCCATTTTGATAAACCTATCGTTTTTGCCAATCCTGCTCCTGAATATTATAAACCATCAAATGATATTGGTTCCAACACTTATGCTTGGCAAGCAGGCGATGTTATTTACAAAAAATCAGATATTCTAACACATGTTAAAAACAATTTAGCAAACGATTCCTATAAGGAAAAAAGGAATGAAATCTTTGAATATACAGTTTTTCAGCCGGATGGTAAAGCATCAATAAGACAAGCAAATGCAATTATTGAATTTTACAAAAGGTATGAGAAAACTCCTTATTGGTGGTTGTACTTCTCAACGAAAATTATCAGAAGATTTAAACGAAACAAAAGTAAATATTTAAATTGGTATTATAGGAATTTTAAAAAAGAAAAAATCGGTAAATAGAAAAATCGTCGTAATATTTTTTAACCCTGATAAATTTCGTAATTCGAATCTATCAGGGTTAAATTTTATAAATGCAATGTTAAAATTTTCTAATACAAAAACAATGGAGATAAAAGAATAGCTACCCCTAATGTAGCAGCAATAGTTCTATTTATCCATTTACTAAAATCACGCGCATAATTTATAGAGAAAGAATAAGTTTTCTCATATCCATCAGGATAAATGATTAAAAAATCAAGTTTATTCTCTCCATTTTTCAAAGTAGTCCATAAACCAACTTCCTGAAGCTCATCCGGAACATATTTTTGATTTTCAAATGAAATTATGCATCCTTTCGGCAAAGTAATAATAATGTTATAATCATAACTGAATTTAGGAAGTCTAATCTCTTCCTCAAAATCAGGGAAAATCGGATCTTCATAAATTGGTTTGATATAGAAAATTTCTATTGGAAATTCTCGTCGTTGCCCATTAGATCCAACAGCTGCAACAGTAAATTTATTAAAACCATCTTGTAATTCAATATCATAAGAGAAATATCCATCGTTATCTTTAGGGATGATTTTTCCCATAATCTCTACTTGATTATCATCAATTACTCTTCCTTTCAAAACAAAATCACGTCCTACAATTCTTGTTATTTTATGCGGATTTATATTTGCAAATCCCAGAACATTGGTTGTTTTCACCGAAAAAGAAACAACATTAGAAAAAACACTACTAAATCCCTCATTATCAACTTTTTTTACTCTGGCAAAATAATTCCCGAAATCAAAATTTACAGAATACATATTTCCAAGAATTTCATATTCATCTATAAAACCATTAAAATTTTCATTCTCAGAAATCTGTAAAATATTATGGGAATTGTTAGAGCTCCAACCAAATTTTATAGATTCCCCACCAAAAGCTCTCTCTCGGTTTACAATATGTAAATTTATAGGTGCAGACGGAAGCTTGCGAGGTAACTCCGGTAACCTGTCTTTTTGAATTTTCAGGCAAAAGCCTTCATTCACTTGGATTGTTTTCCCATGTGCTAATGCCACAACATATCCTGCATAAACTGAAATTAATGTTGTGTTTTGATTACAAATAATCTCATTCTTCTTAGAATGTAATTCTAGCACGGCTGAAGGAGTTTTCACATTAATCGGATTTTCTTTAATTGTGTTTAGCTTGTTAAATAATCGACCGGATTTCAACTCAATATGAAATTTATTATCCAATAATCTTGCTCTATCCGTTTCAGCATTACCATATAGAATCATTGAGCTATTCTCTTCTAATATCAATAAATCATTATTTTTAAGTTCAATTCCAACTCTTGATTTTTTCCCGGTACTAATTTTATCTTTGGGAAATATTACATCATTCTTGTATGCAAAATGTTTTTTTTCATAAAGAGAAGAGATGTATGTTACATCATTACTGAACCATTTTATTGTAGCTTTGGGATTTTCAAAAATTATCTCAACCCGATTATTTTTTTCTCTTTCTTCCGGAGTATCATTGCTTGAAACTGGATTTTCTGCTCCCATTCCAATTATTTCTATGGATTGTTCTTCAAAATCAAAATTATCTACCAAATAATCTTTAATTATTTTTGCTCTCATTAGAGATACTTTCTTATCATCTAAAGTTTTATTATCCGTATAACCTGTGATATAAATTTTAGCATCCGGATGATTCTGCAAAAAATTATTATAATCTGATTTGAATAATTTTATCTCGTTAATTAAATTCTCAGATAAATTTGGATTATCGGAGACAAAATTCACCTGCAAAGAATGCAAACCAATAAAAATAATAAAAAAACAAATAACCAGTAATTTCCTCATCCTTCCTCCAAATTTTAAAATTGATATCTATATTTATTGATGTTGGAATATTTTAATTTTAATGAGATATGTCAAACAAATCTTATATAATTTCTTGAAGTATAATTTATTAGTTATTAAATCATTAAGCTCTATTCTCGTCAAAACCTGCGCTATCAGTTCAACCAAAATAATGCAGTAGAACAAATTCTATCCGACGTGGTTATCAAATCATTATGCATTTTTTAATCTTCGATAATATCCTAACTTTGCAAAAAAGACATATAGGCAACAAAATCAACCAACATTCATTTTTATCGCCACTTAATTTCCGCAAAAACAGCTAAATGATCAGAGACGTGGTCTTTCAGGATTTTGTGCGATACAAATTCCAATTCTTGAGAAATCAAAATCCAATCATAGCGTTTACCATTCGCAGGGAAAGTTATTAAACTTTCGTCAAAAGGTTTGTAAATTCTTAGATCCAAAAGTTCAACCAGTTTATGCAAAGTTGATTCTGAATATTTCCAATCACAATTAAAATCTCCCATAATCACAATAGGATTTGTATCATCTTCTAATAATTTCACCAATTCTTTTATCTGTTTCATCCTAACAGCTTTTCTAAAGGGATCAAGATGTAAAGAAACTACATCAATTTCATTTTGGAATTTAGGGCATTTCACAGTGCAAATAACAAAGCCTTTTGGCATACGGAAAATTGTCTTATAAAATTTGAACGTTCGTGGTCTTGTTATGGTAATATTAGACAAAATTGCAGTGCCATAGCTGATAAAATTTCTTTTTACATGACCACCTTGCATTATATGATCAAATCCTGCCTTGTGTGCAATGTATTTTACATGGTCAAAGTGTCCGCTCCAAATTGATTCCGCATCAGCCTCTTGTAATGCTATTATATCCGGATTTTCTCTTTTTAAGAGAGAAGCTATTTCATCTAAGTTACGCTTAATATATCTCTTTCTGCGTAAAAATTGTTGCAATGTGTTTTTTCTTCCATGAGCTATATTCAAACTCATAAAAACCAAACTATTTTTTTTTGAACTAGGAATTTCATTAATAATACTTTCTTTATCTTTCATCTCTATTACCTCACCATAATAAAAAAATATTCCTCCCCCCAAATTATACAAGTTTTTTTCCTAATTTGACAAAAAAAAGCAATAATTGAACCTTGTAGCTAAAATAAACTTTTATAAGTAGGTAAGATGATTAGAAAAACTGTACAATCAAATATTTTATTATTATTAGCAGCTATTATTTGGGGTTTTGCTTTTACTGCACAGCGTTTTGGAATGCAGCACATAGGACCATTTACCTTTAATGCACTACGTTTCTTTTTAGGATCGTTTTCATTATTACCATTTGTGGTTTTCTATTCCAAAAAATCAGAACAACCATTTTCATATTATCTGAAAGGGAAAAAATTATTAATTCCTATAGTAGTAGGAAGTGCACTTTTTATTGCTTCCGGTTTACAACAAATAGGCATTCAATTCACTACAGCCGGTAATGCAGGATTTATAACAGGTTTGTATGTAATCATTGTACCTTTAATGGGAATTTTCTTACATCATAAAACCAGTCTTGGTACTTGGATAGGAGCTTCTTTAGCTGTGGTGGGAATGTATTTATTAAGCGTACACGGCTCAAATGAATTTGCGTGGGGAGATTTCTGGGTATTTATCGGAGCGTTTTTCTGGGCAACTCACGTCCTCTTAGTAGATAAATTTATCAAACAATATTCCGCCATTTTATTAGCTTGCTTACAATTTTTTATTTGTGGAATCTTCAGCCTAATAATTGCATTAATTCGGGAAAATTTCATTTGGAGTGATATCCAAGCAGCTACCATTCCAATTCTTTATGCCGGAGTTATGTCTGTAGGCGTAGCTTTTACTTTGCAAGTAATTGCTCAGCGTCATGCAAAGCCTGCTCATACAGCAATAATCCTTAGTTTGGAATCGGTTTTTGCTGCTATTGGTGGTTGGATTCTGCTTTCCGAATCATTAAGCCTAAAAGGTATTATCGGTGCTAGTTTGATGCTTGCCGGAATGCTGATTTCTCAATTAATACCGAGTAAGAATTGATTATTTTAGAAAAATTATTCACCAAAATAATATAGATAAAAGTTATCAAAGAAAACATCTGCACTTGAACCAATCTGCAAAGTGATTGTGTCATTCAACACAAATTCACGATTTGTAGCATCAATCAGTTTTAGATCAACTTGATTTTCTTTAGCAGAGATATTAAAATCATTGTGTATCTCTATTTCTTCCAGATAATTTTCCGACCAATCATCCTCATCGATTTTTCTTAGATATATTCCTGAAATCGGAATTCCGGATTGATTAATAATTCTAATCCCGGCACGATTATTTCTTAGAATATATTCCTTATCTTCATCCGGTTCTAACGTTATATCCTTCTTACCTTTTGCCAAGTAAACATAACCGTCATAAGAAATCACATATTTTTTAGTTTCTTTGAAAAAGATGAATTCATCCAAAAGCACTGTATCATCATAACTTTGATGAGGTGCTAAACTTATCGGGTCACCATTTATTTTAAAATCTAATGTTGTGGAGCATTCATTACATAATGAAAATTCGGATTGTCTTGTTGTACAACCCAGCATTAATATCAAAAGAAAGATTAAAAGAATTAATTTAGTTTTCATTTTTACACCAACCTCTCAATCTCTTTTTTAGGTAATTTAATAAAATAATCTCGAATATTTTCAAGCTGGCGATACAACTCTTCCAAAGAACCATTGTTTAGCAAATTTATATCGGCTCGATCTAACTTTATGTGGTCCGGTAATTGTGCTTTGATACGCAATTTAGCAGCTTCTTCATCCAAACCATCACGCTCTTTTATCCTAGCAATTTTAACATCTTCCGTGCTAAACACATTAATCACATAATCAAATTTATCGGCTAAACCATTTTCATAGAGCAATGGAATTTCGTAAAAAAGAATATCCTCATCGCTATTATCTGCTATATCCTGCATTTTTTTTCTTATTAGCGGATGCGTAAGATTATTTAGAAATAACAAATTATCAGGATCGCTAAAGACTAACTTGGCTAATTTCTGTCTGGATATTTTACCATCTTCTAAAATTTCTTCACCAAATTTCGTAATCAATTGTTCTTCCACTTTCGGCATTTTTAATGCTTCATGTCCTAATTTATCGCTGTAAATAACCTTGTTTCCATGTTTCTCCAACCAAGCGGAAACTGCTGATTTCCCACTAGCAATTCCGCCTGTAATTGCTATTAAGGTTGCTCGTTTATTTTTATTTCCCATTTATTTGTTTTCCTTTTTTCGTTATCATATTTCTTAGATAAAGTTTTATTTTTCTTAGCATTTCTAAGCA
>JAMOPB010000270.1 GCA_027064945.1 Candidatus Cloacimonadota bacterium | reverse complement strand
GAATAAAAATTTTGCTTTCATATTTCCCAACCACCGGAAAATACTTTTGTTACGCTTCCAATCAGAAAATAATCATTACCGATTCTTTCTACAGTTACATTACCGCCGGGAAGATTTAATTTTACTTTGTTAGAGAGCAAACCAAGAGTTATTCCTGCACATACTGTAGCTGCAGAACCTGTTCCACAAGCCAGAGTAATGCCGCTTCCACGTTCCCAAATTTGCAAAGTTACCTCATTTTTTGATACAATCTCGGCAAATTCGATGTTTGCAGAAAAATGTGTTTCTGCTGAGGCACCAAAATTCTTTGCTGTTTCAGGTTGTAAATTATCTGTAAAACTTATTGCGTGCGGATTTCCGATATCTACTAAATAAAATTTTCTGTTTTCGAAATTCTCTTCTTTAATGTAAGTAGCTTTGCCTAAATTAACTTTAACTTCACCATTTTCTAAGATTTCACCAAATTTAGTTCCTGATAAAGTGGTGATCGAGAATTCTTTTTTATCCGGATAGTTATCATGCAATAGTTGTGTAGTACATCGTAAGGCGGTTCCACACATCATTGCTTCGCTTCCATCAGCGTTGAAAATTCGCATAAAAGCATCATTCTTTGCATCGTCCAAAATCAGCACAATTCCATCGGAGCCAACGCCAAAATGTCTATCGCTTATCTTACGAGCAAATTTTTCTAAGTTTAAAAGAGGGAAAAGTTTACCTCTTAGATCAAAAAAGAGATAATCATTTCCCTGACCATGCATTTTGACAAAGTTCAAAATCATTTTTTATCCATTAATATTTCATAGAAAATTTCTTGGAAATTAAACATACCTTTTTTATCATTTATCCACTTTGCCGCTTGAATAGCGCCTTGAGCAAAACCTTCACGATTACGAGCTGTATGTTTTAATTCAATTGTGTCTGCCATTGAATCAAAACCGATTGTATGAGTTCCGGGAATGTTCCCGCAACGGATACTGGAAAAATGAAATTCTTCAGGATTAATTTTCCTATCTAATTTTTCATATTGTCGGATAGTTTTTCTATCCAAATTATTAATAACAATATCTGCCAATGTTTTAGCTGTTCCGGAAGGGCTATCTTGCTTTTTGTTGTGATGCATTTCATATCCAAAAGCGTCATATTGAGGTAACTGATTCATCAATTTTGCAGCGTTTTCCACAATCAGAAAAAAAGTATTCATTCCAATTGAGAAATTTGAGCCATAGATAATTCCTATTCCGAATTTTTTACTTAATTGTTCAATCTCGGCAAAATGTTCTTGCCAACCGGTTGTTCCAATTACCAAGTTTTTTCGTAAATTTGCAATTTTACGAGCATTTGGCAGAACAGAATTTGGTAATGAAAAATCAATGCAAACTTCAGCATCTTTTATGCTTTCTTCCGTAATTTCATTTTCTAAAATTGGGTCAATTTTGCTAACAACTTCCAATCCGAAATCGGGAGCGATTTTTTCTATTAATTTACCCATTTGACCATAGCCGATGATTGCAATTTTCATCCCGAACTCCTAAAATTATTTTGAATATTCTTCGATTACAGCTTCAACCCATTTGGCACCGGTTGTAAGAGAATCTAATAAAATATATTCATCTACCGTATGAACATTTTCCATACCTGAGCCGCAAATTGCCATTTCCAAGCCATTTTTATTAAATATATTCACGTCACTTCCACCACCACCAATATTTGCTATTGAAGGAATATTGATTTTTGTGCAAGCCAAATTAGAAAGCTGCACAACCGGATGATCTTCAGATAGTCGGAAAGATTGATATTCCGTTTTTACTTGAATATCAGCAGTTGCTTTGAAATCGCCAAGCGAATATTCCGACACTGTTTCTTCAATGGCAATAACCATTCTTTGAGTTATTTCATCCAATTTCTCAGGATTATGAGAACGAACTTCACCTTTGATTGTAACAATATCAGGAACGATATTTGTAGCTGAACCACCTGAGATAATCCCAATTGAGCAAGTTGTTTCTTTATCGATTCTTCCCATTGGCATTTTGGAAATTGCATTAGCTGCAATTTGAATTGCATTAATTCCGGTTTCAGGAGCTACGCC
>JAMOPB010000269.1 GCA_027064945.1 Candidatus Cloacimonadota bacterium | reverse complement strand
TATTTACCTTCTCTAAAGATTTTGCAAACTTTTCTTTACGATTCTCTTTTTCTTTTTTTCGAATCGCTTCAATTTCAAAATTTAATTCTTTTTGTAACTGAGTAAGATATTCTCTTGCATCATGAATTGCTTTTTTCTTTACTTCCTTTTTAGAAGCTTCCAATTCATCAATTTTTCTTTGTTGTTCAGCTATCTTTTGTTTTAAAAGTGCATTGTTTAATTCGTAGCGATATTTTTCTTTGGCAAGAGATTTTTTTTCTTCACTCATTTTTGTTAATAATTCTGTTAATTCAACATTTTGATTTCCGCTTAATTCTTGCGCTCTTGCAATTAATTTTTCATCAAATCCCAAATTCCTAGCCACTTCGATAGCAAAACTATTTCCGGGCAAACCAAGTTTTAAATTATATGTCGGTGTATGTAGTTCAGGATCAAATTGCATTGATGCATTAATGCAATTATCATGTTTTTCTGCAAATATTTTCAAGGCTGTGTAGTGCGTGGTAATAACTCCATTCACATTTTTTTCTGTAAGTTTTTCCAAGACAGCTTGTGCCAAAGCAGAGCCTTGTTCAGGATCTGTGGCAGCACCAATTTCGTCTATCAAAACAAGAGATTTTTCATCTCCTTTTTGAATCATCTCATTAATATTTTTTATATGAGAAGAAAATGTACTTAACGAATTTTCCAAAGATTGCTGATCACCAATATCAGCAAAGAACGAATGATAAATACCAATCACAGACTCAGAATCAGCAGGAATTGGTAATCCGCTTAATGCCATAACAGAAAGCAAACCTACGCTTTTAAGTGTTACGGTTTTACCGCCTGTATTTGGTCCTGAAACAACCAATAATTTAAACTCATCGCCTAAATTCAAACTGAAAGGAATAACTTTTTTCACCGAGCCAAAAGATTCGATGAGAAGTGGATGTCTTGCTGATATCAAATTAATTCTTAGTTCTTCAGTAATTTTTGGAATATTGGCTTGCAATCTGTTTGCAAATCTTCCCACAGCAAAGTAAAAATCTAATATTTTTAAAATTCTATCATTTTTTAAAATCTGTTCTTTAGAAGCTAAAATTTCCTGCGTATAATCAACAAAAATTCGCTTGATTTCCTGTTTTTCATCCGATGACAAAATATCCAACTCGTTATTTTGTTGGATAATTTCGGTTGGTTCCAAGTAAACAGAAGCTTTGGAAGCAGAGCGACCATGCACAATTCCTTTTATAAAAGTTGCAGAACCTTCTTTTACCGGAATCATAAATCGGCCATCACGTTGAGTAACAATATTATCAAAACTTTTTTGCTCATTATGTAATTTCTCTACGCGCTTTTTTAAAAAGCCAACAATATCTTTACGAACGCTTCTCTTTCTGCGTCTTATTGCTGCTAATCTTGAAGAAGCATTATCCTTCACTGCTCCTTCAGCATCAAAAATCTGCTGATATCTACTTGCTAATTTATTAAGATAAACTATAGAAGATATTTTGGCATAAAGGTTTGGCGCTAATTCTTGATATTCTTCATCAATATGCACATTATTTGCCGTGTACAAGTTGTAGAAAATTTGTGTAAATTCTTCAAAATTGTAATTTTCATGATGAAATTTTTTAAGCAATAATGTTATATTGCTTAGTCGTGTGAAATTGAATGATATATTTTTACGCAACAAGATTTGAGCTTCATCCGCTAAAACAAGACGTTTTTCTATCTCATGTTTATCAGTTAACGGATTTAGATTAGTAACTATTTTTTTCCCTAAAACAGAATGACATTCAGATTCAATTATTTTTTTTATCTTATCAAATTCTATGTGTTTATTTATCATTTATTAATAATATGTTTTCCCGATTATTTTTCTAAATGTTCTTCAATAAATTCTTCAACTTTTTCTCTGTGCTCCTTAGCTTTTTCACTAACTTGCTTCATAATTTTTTCAGATTTAGTTTCTAATTTCGATTTTGCCTTCTCAGATTTTTTTACATCAAGATTAATACTATCCTTAGCATTTTTTACATAGTTTATTATATAGGAATCTTTTGTAATTTGATAAAATTCTTCCTGAACCGGTAGAAATTCCAGGAAAACTAAAAATATAGCAATAAGCAAAGCTCCGTTAAATATTCCAAACAAACCACCCAAAAGACGATTAATGAATCTAAGTTGAAATATTTCCACTAGTTTATCTAGAATCATATTTACAAATTTCGCAATCAATATAATAATTAATATCATAACAAAATAAGCTAGGATTGTTGAAACTGTTGGATTTAAAGAGAAATAGTTCATCAACTCATATTTAACAAATTGACCACTGTTTAAAATCATATAAACGGTTAAGATTAATGCAGCCAAATGTACAATAGTTCTAATTATACCCTTTACAAAGCCGATAATAAAAAACAGAAACAACACACCGGCTAACACAATATCAAGCGTACTCATTTTGTTTCTCCTTAAAATTGAAAATCAATTTTTAACCAGATTGAATTTATATAAACAAACTTATTCAAAGTATCGATTATCAAGTTGCGATTTTATTATCAATTACTTAGCAGCAACAAAAAAAGGGGAGAATAATTATTCTCCCCCACAAAACAAACTTATTTATTGGGAAAGTTTATTACGGACTATCTGACTAAGGATTTTACCGTCAACTCTGCTCCCAACTTTGCTTTTCAAAGCTCCCATTACGGACCCCATATCTTTCATCGATTTAGCCTGCAATTCTGAAATTGCAGCTTCAACCAAATCAGTAATTTCAGCCTCTGTTAGAGGTTCTGGCATGTATTTTGAAATTATAGCTACTTCAGCTTTTTCATTTTCGGCCAACTCGGTGCGACCGCCTTTTTCATACATTTCAATTGCCTGAAGACGACTTTTTATCTGTTTCTGCAAAACAGTAAAAATATCTTCCTCATTTAATTGTTTCCCAGCTTCAATTACTTCATATTTGACAGCAGATTTCAAAGAGCGCAAAACATTTAAGCGAAACTTGTCCTTTTTGCGCATAGCATTTTTCAGATCTTCATCAATTTTTTTTATTAAATCCATAATTTTCCCTTTGGAAATTTTCCAAGAAATTATCTTGATTGCTTCTTGCGCTGCAACTTCAAAGCTTTACGTCGAGCTTCTTTAGCTTCTCTACGTCTTTTAGCTGCAGGCTTTTCATAGTAATTGTTTTTCTTAACATCAGAAAGGAGGCCTGCTTTTTCGCAAGACTTCTTAAATCTTCTTAATGTTACTTGAAAAGCTTCACCTTCTCTGGCAACTACCTTTGGCATCTATCATCACCTCCCGGTTCTAAGATTTTTTCGTTATGCTAAAAAAAAATAGTTTCATTGTTTGTCAAGTAAGAAAACTGGAACTTATATAGTAATGTAACTTATTTTTCTACAATTGCTTGGATTATTAAATTATTAGAAATTATGCTAATTGCAATACTATTAAATCAGGATAATTTCACACTTTTTGATATGCAAAGTATATAATATATAAAAAAAGCTTGAATAATTATCAACTTTTCAAGTTATTGGCGAACATAAAAAAATTAATTTAATTATTGGAGGATAAATTATGTTTGAAGACCTAAGGAAGCATTCATCTTGGATTGTCATCGTGATTGCAGCAGTGTTTATATTATCAATGGCTATTGGTGGCGTTAGTAGTGCTCTAATCAAAAAAGCAAAAGTAGCGGAAATTAATGGTGAAAAAATTACACCAAAAGAGTACCAGCAATATATTGAAAGAACATTTGCTAATTATGCTCAGCAAAACCCTGACAAACAAATTGATGATAAAACAGCAGCTAAATTACGTGAAGACACTTGGAAACAAGTTGTTGATGAAGTTTTAATTACACAAGCTTTGAAAAAGCATAAAATCAAAGTTACAGACAAGGAAATA
The DNA here is from genome assembly GCA_027064945.1 of Candidatus Cloacimonadota bacterium. Classification (GTDB taxonomy): domain Bacteria; phylum Cloacimonadota; class Cloacimonadia; order Cloacimonadales; family TCS61; genus DAOWES01. The sequence continues at coordinate 7,178 of JAMOPB010000269.1, read as the reverse complement.
GCTGACAAATTAAAAAATCCATCTGACGATATCAAAGCTATTCCACAATTCCAAATTGATGGAAAATTTGATCAAGATACATATTTAGATTTTATTACACAGAATTTAGATTTTGCAACATTATTGGAAAATCAGATTCGTTCTACACTTCCTATAGAAAAATTATATGATGAAATTCGTAGTGAAGTGGAAATAACTGAAGAAGATGTAAAAGCAGATTATATTGAGAAAAATAATTTAGCAGATGCAAAAATCATCTATTTTAATCCTAGAAATTTCAAAGATATCAAAGCAGAAGATTCTGAAATTGAGAAATATTATAATGAGCATAAAGAAGATTATAAGAAAGGTCCTGCTCGTAAATATCGTTACGTAAAATTAAGCGTCACTCCAAGTGAGGCTGACAAAAAATTAACAGAATCCAGAGCAAAAGATTTATTTAAAGAGGTTATCTCAAATCCTGATAATTTTGCAAATATTGCTAAAGAGAAATCTGAAGGACCATCTGCAAGCAAAGGTGGAGATTTAGGATATTTCACTCACAACAAAATGGTGAAGCCTTTTGCTGATGCAGCATTTGCGATGGAAGTTGGCGAAATTAGCAAACCTGTAAAAACTCAATTTGGCTGGCACATTATCAAAGTAGAAGATATTAGAACAAATGATAAAGGCGAAAAAGAAGTAAGAGCAAGACACATTTTGTTAGAAGACAAACCTTCAGCTGAAACTGAAGTTGCTTTCGATCAACGTGTGGAAGATTTTTACGCAGCAGCTAAAAAAGATGGTGTGGAAAAAGCAGCAGAAAAATTTGGCGAAACAGCAAATGAAACCAGAGAATTCTATGAAGATGCCACTTATATTAGTGGACTTGGAAGAGAACCGGAAATGATTAATTTTGCTTTTAAAAATCGTCTTAATAAATTATATGACCTCACTCAAAAAGAAGATGGATCATATATCATCGCAGAAATTTCATATCATGTTGGCGATCATTATCAAGAACTTGAAGATGTAAAATCTTCTATCGAAAGAAAAGTGATAAAAGAAAAACAAATAGCAGCAGCTATCGAAGAAGCTAAGAAATTTGTAGATGAACACAAACCTGAAGAATATTTTGCTGCAGCTGAAAAAGCTAATATCGAAATAGTTGAGAAAAAAGGCTTAAATGCGACTGCAAGTATTCCTAAAATTGGTAAAGATGAAGAGCTTAACAAAGCAATCTTGGCTACTGAAGAAGGCAATTTCACAGGATTAATCACTACAGAAAAAGCAGCTTATATCGCTTATGTAGAAAAAAGAGTTAAACCTGATATGAATAAATTCAATGAAGAATTGGAAAAACTTACCAAAGAATACACTGAGAAAAAACAAAACGAACATTTAAACGAATGGTACCGTGATTTAAAAGATAATGCGGAAATCATCGATAATCGTTCAGAATTCTTTAACTAAGCAACAAATATAAATATACAAGGGAGCTTCGGCTCCCTTTTTTTATGAGGTTTTTATGAATTTTTATGAAAATAAAACTTTTACCAGCTCAACCGAAATTAACTTGCCGAATAGCATTTTCGAAAATTGCACTTTTTCTAATTTTACTTCAGATGAGATTATCTTCTCCGAGATTTCTTTTACAAATTGTTTATTTCAAAATGTGAAATTACTCCTAAGTCAATTTCATAATTGCAAATTACATGATGTAAAGTTTGAAGATTGCCAATTAGTAGGAATCGACTTTTCCAAGATCGATAAATTGATTATTGATTTTAATTTTTCCGATAGTAAACTTGAGAGTTGCAATTTCTCATCTTTAGATTTATCCGGAGCAGATTTCAAAAGATGTTTGATGCGAAACTGTGATTTTATTAATTCCAAGTTGATTGGCTCGCATTTTGAAAACACAGAGTTATCACGTGTAATATTTCATCAAGCAGATCTAAGGAAAGCTGATTTTTCATCTGCAATTGGTTACAAAATAAATCCACTTCAAAACAACATTAAAGGCGCAAAATTTTCACTCCCTGAAGCAATTAATCTGTTAGATTATTTTGATATTGAGTTAAACTAATCTTGTACTAAATAATAACATAAAATTAAAATAATGAGCTGTAAAAGTTCGATCTTGCGAGATTTTATTTATCCACAAATAAACACGAATATTTGATTATTTATGGTTTGTGGCTCGAGGTTTATGGTTATGTGTTTCCAATTAAAAATTCAGAATTCAAAATTCAGAATTCAAAATTCTTTAGTCTTCACGCTGTTTTCATAAAGTTGGTTTTAAAAAACTGATAGTGCAATATTTCCAATTGTAGCGCAACTTGCTAAGTTGCGGAATTAACAAGCTGGCAGCTTGTTCTACATTGTCTTATTTCACTTTTTACATTATACATTATATTTATGGATAAAAGGTCATCCTGAGTGATTCCGGTTTTTCGGAATTGTATCGAAGGATGGAGATGCTAAAAAAAAAGATTTTTGTCCACGAATTGCACGGATAAACACGAATAATTGATTATGGTTTATGGCTCGAGGTTTATGGTTATGTGTTTCCAATTAAAAATTCAGAATTCAAAATTCAGAATTATTAACGCTTTTCACATCTCACATCTCACATTTTACTTTATTCTTTACCATTTACCATTCATCATTCATACATTATACATTATACATTATACATTATACATTATACATTATACATTATACATTATTCATTATCCATTTTCATTTATCATATCCCAAAATAAGAAGTTATAGAGTTTTTTAATTATACTAATTTATAAATTTCATTGAGATGGAGTTTATTCAACTGCAACATTTGAGATTATGACAATTGACACTAATAGCCTGCTGATAATTATCGGCAATAATCAAAAATAGGAGTATTTATGCATTGGATATATTTACTAATTGCAGGATTTTTGGAAATTGCGTTTGCATCTCTTCTAAAGATGTCTGATGGTTTTACAAAAATCTGGCCAATCATAGGTTTTACATTAATTTCTTTCGTTAGTTTATTTTTCTTAACCAAAGCAATGAAAGTGATTCCTTTGGGAACAGCTTACGCTATTTGGACAGGCATTGGTGCAGTAGGAACAGTTTTGATAGGAATTTTCTTTTACGATGATCCCGTTAATTTCAGTAGAATTTTCTTTTTATCAATAATTATTCTTTCACTTGTCGGATTAAAATTAGTTTCTTAACTAAAAATCAAGCTAAACCGATGTTTAGCTTGATTTTTTTAATAAATTAGCATCATTACTTTTCACTAAAGATTTTACTTCAAAGAGTGGTATCTTAGTTTTTCTATCTAAATATTTTATCAGCTTATCCACAGAGATATCCGGATCATATCTTTTAATAATTTCTTGTATAATGTACTCACGATCGGAATTATTAAAATTGATATTACCATTTTTTTGACGTGAATAAACTAAAAACAAGATTTTGTTAAACTTCTTAAGATTTTTCTTAAGTAATCTAGAAGAAATGTATGGAAGCACTTTCACATCATCAAGATCTATCAATTTTAATTCACCATTTTCCAAGATAAAATTGGATAAATTAGGATCATGATGATAAATATTAGCTTTTAACATTTTAGCATATAAATTTATAAGCATCTCAATTATCTCAGACTTCCTAACTTCTGAAATATCTTCTTTTAGCAATTGTTTTATTGTTTTTCCTTTGCATTCTTTGCTTACAACTACACTTGGCCTGTTAAAGATTCTTCTTTTATCCACTAAGGCAAAAAGTTGCTGATAAGTAGGAATTTTTCTACGTTTTAGCTGCCAATAAGTAAGCATAGATTTTATTGCTCTTTGAGTTCTAAAAAGATCTTGAATTACTTTAATAACATCTCTATTTATATATTTTTTTACATAATAAATTTCAGAACAACAAGTTATTCTATAAACAAACCGACATCTTTCATCAGCTATCTTATATTTGAAAAGTTCTGGATGGTTTAGATTAGAACTAGATTTTTCTTTTAAGATTTTAATAGCTGCTTGCACTAATTCATTTTTCTGCTTACCCTCGGAAAGCATTGATATTGCTACATTTATAAATGTTAACTTATGTTTCATAATATCCTCAAAAAAAAATGAACCGACCAATATAAATCGGCTCATAGTATAAATTTAAACACGTTCTTCCAATTTAAGATTTTTCTTAGTTGTAAGATAATACAATGCCGGTATCACATACAATGTAAGAAGCGTAGAGACAATTATCCCGCCAATACTTACCACACCTAATGGCTGACGCATCTCAGCACCTGCCTTTTGCAACTCTTTATTATTCTCTTTTGCCAATTTGATACTTTCAGCTAAACTTAAATTTTGTTTTGTAAACAAAATCGAAACTGAAAATATTATGAGAATAATTAGTAAATATTGCTTCATAAGATCTCCTTTTATTTTATTCCATTAAAAATCACATCTATTGTAGTATCTATCATTTTATCTATTTCCCAATTCGAATTCTCTATAAATTTTCCTACAAATGCTCCATATGTAGCACCCATTATCATCAATACCAATGAATCATTTAACTCATAAGAAATCTTCTTGTTTTCTATTCCCTTTGATAATATTTCTTGGATCAAACAAAAATCTTTATTAACAATAATAGTTCGATTTTCTTCCAAAAGTCTTACGGTTTTCATAGATAAATTATCCTCATCCTGAAAAAGCTTAATCAATGGCAGATTAGCTCGCATCTCATTTATTCTTGATCTCATAAAAGCTTTTAATCTGTTTTGAACTCCCTCTTCCTTATCAACTTCCGCTTTAACTTTATTAAAAAGTTCTGCAAAGTTGTTTTCTAACATTGCCACAATAATCGCATCCTTGTTTTTAAAATAGTAATAAAGTGCTGTTTTTTTCATTCCACAAGCTCGAGCAATGTCATCCAAGGTGATTTTTCTGATTCCAAATTTCAAGAAAACCGCTTCTGCAGCTTCAATAATTTCCTGTTTTTTGCCCATCTTTCTACTCCAATTTAAAAAAATATTTAAGAAGCACAAACATTTATTAACCTTTTGAATTTTCTTCTAAAAGGTTCAAATCTTATTGTGTAAATTATCTGTCAACCACTTCTTTTGAATTTTCTAACACAAAGTTCAATTTATCCCCTTTGCAAACCTAATCTTCTGTCTTAAAATAGTTATGACATTTTCATCATGCAGTTGCAAAAGTGAAAAGTGAAAAGGAAGAAGTGACTAGTAAGAAGTAACAAGCTGCCAGCTTGTTTTCTTCCGCAACTAAGCAGGTTGCGCTATAATTGAAAACATAGTATTTCAACAATGATAATGCCTATATCAATAATTATCCGTGTTTATCCGTGCAATCCGTGGACAAAAAAAATGTGATTTTCTCCATCCTTCGATAAAATTCCGATAAATCGGAATCACTCAGGATAACAATCAAAAGTGCGATTGCTCAATCGCACCTTCTGTAACATTATCCGGGATAAAACCACAATTAGCACTTTCTTATTGACATAGCATACAGCAAAAAAAAGATATAATTTTCAATAAAATTTAGGGAAAATAAAAAAATGAGAAACTTAAAAAGAATATATAAAATTTTAATGAACCACTGGGGTTACTTGGTGGGCGGTATCTTTTTTATGATAGGCTTTGCTTTGTTTAGTAGTGTAAGCATTTCCATGGCAGTACCTTTGTTTGATTATGTTTTTGGGGATTTACATCAAGCTGAGCTATACACAACTTTTTCTGAAGTAAACCAAGCAGTAGTGAAAGCTATAAATCTTTTTTTTGAGAATCACAGTTTACAAATATTTAATGGAAAAGATTATTACCAACCTTTGCTAAAAAGTTTTGAACATATCTTGGTTAATACTGATCAGATGTTATTGCTTTGGATTATTAGTATTTCGATTTTAGTATTAACAATCGTTAAAAATGTCTTCTTCTTCTTCAATAAAATGATGTCAGCTAATTTGGTAGGAAGAACTAACCAAGAAATTCGTAACAAGATGTTTCATCAATATTTAAATCAGTCATTAGCTTTTTTTGGGAAAAATAGAGTTGGTGATTCTTTGGTTCGCATGGTTTCCGATGTAAAAATTGTTGGTAATCTTTTTATTTCCAAACTATTACTTGCTTTGCAAAACATAATATTATTAGCTTTTTATATTCAAGTAGCTTTGATATTAAATACAAGATTATTTTTACTCACATTGATCATCTTACCTGTATTTTTAATTGTGCTCAATTTTATTGGAAATAAATTAAAAAAATATGCACATAGAATTCAATCTCAATCTTCATCTATGTTTTCCACAGTAGAAGAGGTGTTGAACAACATCCGAGTAGTAAAAGCATTTGCTAAAGAGCAAGAAGAGATGAGGAAATTTGAAAAGATAAATCAGAAGTACTTCGAAGCATTCCGTAAAAGTAGAATTTATCGTTCAGTAAGCGTACCTCTTTCCGAATTAAACGGAACAATAATCGGCATAATTGTTTTAGTAATTGGTGGTGGTACAATCTTAGATAATTCCACAGATTTTACATTAGGAAGCTTTACAGCTTTTTTATTAGCAATATTTAGTATGTTACATCCGATGAAGCAATTAACAAAAGCATACTCCAACATACGTAAAGCTCTGGTTTCTTTAGATCGTATTTCGGAAATCTTAAATCGCCGAAGTGAGATTAAAGAATCTGAAAATGCTGTAAGTAAAAAAAGTTTTGATAGTAAAATTGAATTTAAAAATCTCTCTTTTGCGTATGAATATGAAAAAGTTCTTAAAGATATAAATCTAACAATCAACAAAGGTGAGCAAGTTGCTTTAGTAGGTTCCAGCGGTTCCGGTAAAACAACTTTAATTAATTTATTAGCAAGAATGTATGATGTTCAAAGCGGATCTATTGAGATTGATGGAATAAATATAAAAGATATTAAACTTCAAAATTTACGTACCCTGTTTGGAACAGTTACACAACAATCCATTCTATTTACAGATACAATTGCCAATAATATCAGCTATGGATCTACAGAGCCACAATCGTTAGAAAAAATCAAAAAAGTTGCAAAAATAGCTTATGCAGATGAATTTATCGAAAAATTACCGAACAAATATGATGAAGTTTTGCATGGTAAAGCGTCAAATCTATCGGGAGGACAGAAGCAAAGAATCTGTATTGC
>JAMOPB010000268.1 GCA_027064945.1 Candidatus Cloacimonadota bacterium | reverse complement strand
CTGTTTTGAAAATTTAGAAGATTTTTCACAAATGATGAAAGCTTTCTTAAACAGAGATGAAACTTTTATCAATGAAATTAATTCTCAGAAAAAACGACAAAGGAACTTGATCGATTCGCTTTTATATAATCCCGGCAAAGCTTCTCAATATGCCGAACAAGCAATTTTAGAAGAACTTAATCAATAAAATTTATTTCTCTGATTTAAACAAAAAAAAAGCAAGCTTCTCATTTTACTGAAAAGCTTGCATTTTTTTATCTACCAATAATTTTCTTAATTCCTAAAACAATTATTGTGCAAGATAGATATAATTTTCGTTAACATTTTCTTCATTGAATTCATACCAATCTTCATGTACTGTTCCTGAAGATTCTGCCCATTCAGCAAAGTATCTATATCCCCAAGTAATTTCATTTCTCTCTTTTGGATAATACCAATTACAAGGAATGTTAATTGCCCAAGGTAAATTGTCATAACTTTTATAGAAATTCTCAGTGTACATACTTGTGTTATCGTCTTCAGTTCCAAAGAGAGAAGTATCAGCATTTGGAGTTGGTCTCATATTAGGTAAATGAATCTCTTTTTCTAAATCACCATTAACCCTGATAAATGGATTATATGGTAACTGATAATTTAAACTACTTAAATCAACAGGATCAATCAGAGTTACACCGAAAATTACACTTTCCGGTTCAAAATATTCCATACCCTCTTCAGTATTTACAAATCCTTCTCCGGGAGGATTTATCACATCATAAGCGTCATTAAAAACATTTACTACCGCTAAATTATTATTTTGCTCAACTCCTTCAATATCTCCTGAATAATCCAAAATATTACTAGAAACAATTGGCAACTCAATAGCAAAACCATTATGATATGATGCTCCTATCGCACGCACTTCGATAGTACCGATAATATCTTTCAATTTGTTTTCAGGAGAGTGAATTGTGTGATAGTGATAATTCACAACTAAATCATTCATATCATAATCGCCTTTTCGAGGCCAGTAATCTTCAAAAGCAAGAGTTCCCCATCCGTTTTCAGATGGATAATAGTTATCGAAAGCTCTTTCAGGATCATTAGGATAATCATCATACAAATCACTAACACCGTCATCATCTGAATCTTCTCCTTCTATTCCAACTACATCACCCGGATCAATAGCATCAATAGGATTAGATGTAACATAGAAAACAGCATCATTGAAATCATTATCTCCACCAGGTCGTAGTAAATCTTCAAAAGCTAACAAAAATTTACCACTATCCTCATCATGCAAAAAGACATTATGTTGCTGATATTGCGCTTCTTCAGGATTAAATTCCGGATTTGAATAATATCTTGTTCTAACTTCACTCACACTTCCATTAGTCCAACCATTTGCAACCAAGAACCAGCCTATCACTGTTCCTGCTTCGAATTGTCCAAGATACACTTTGTCGCCCGGATTTAAATAATTTCCATTACCATAATAAGATACATTTGGGAAAATAATATTGTGCTGTAATAAATTAATATCAGCAGGAGCTCCATCATTTACATTGTATGTATAATATCCTAAACTATTTTTATAGCCGGCACCTTCGTTTACGAAAGTTACCCACACTTCTGCATCTTCTTCCAATACAGTATTTAGCTGTGAACCTTCTGCCAGATATTCCGGATGATATTCAGGAACAGGTCTTCTTTCAGGCAAAGCTTCATCGATACGTTGTAAAAGTTCAGCATCAATATAGTCTGTACCCATTTCAACAGGAATTCCATTTGCATTATAGTCGATTATGTAATTAAAGAAACCATCTTTAGGTGATTCAATAGCATCAGCTATTCTCTCAGATGAACCTGCTCCACCTAATTCCAATATAGCGCTGCCATTTGACACTTCAACTTCATAGGTGTTCATGTATCCGATGACTACGATATTATCTAGTAAATTTGAAATGTTAATTGTTGTAAAATAGCTTCCATTAACATCCGTAACGCCTTTTGCCATCAGATTCCCATTTTCATCAGGATCTTTATCATAAATGCTAAAGAAAATACCCGGAACAGGAATATTACCTCGATCTAAAAGCCTTATTTGCACTTCAACCTCTTCTGTCGTCTCGTAATTAAAATCTTCCGAAACATTTAAATCTTCAATCAAATCTTTCTTTCCCCCTGATGAATTATTATCAAAAACATCACAACCAAAAAGAAAAATCAATACTATAAATACCAAAATTACTTTTTTCATAATCACTCCTTTCTTATAGTTAGAAATTATTTATTCTACTAAATTTAACAATCTTTTTTTTTATTTTTCTTATTTAAAAAATCTTTAAACTGATTTTTTTCCCATTTATAAGTTCCGAATACATAATACATTACAATAAAGAACATTGCAGTAATTGCAAGTTCGGAAAGTAGTAATAACGCTGTTTTAGGATAAAAATATCGTCTTAACACAAGAGCAAATATCATTGTTAATCCACCTATCCAAATGCTATGCATTACCGACTGCTTAAAATATTCTTTTAATGTGATTTTTGAAAATTTTAATCCTAACGGAATATTGAAACTTACTGTAAAAATGGCATTAGGAATTAATGTTCCCAAAGCCACCCCAATAATTCCATAAAATCTTATCAGCCAAATGCTAAGCGCTAAATTCATAGTACATTCAATTATTGCTACCATTGATAATTTTTTATAATGATTCCCCATAAGCAGAATTTTTACAGATGTACTTCTAAAAAATACAATCAAATACATTGAAGTAAGCAATAATACCGCCACAAACAAACCATCCGGATCTTCCAAATCTAACCAGATTTTTAACAGAGGTTTCACGAATACAACTAATGGAACGAACATTAAGGTGGAGATAACTCCCATTAATCTATTAGATTCAATCATGATTTTGCCAAGTTTTCCCTCTTCCTTACTGGCAAACAAGGTAGCAGCCACAGGAGCCAAATTGTCTAAAAATTGAGATGAGAACTTCTTAAATGTCATCGCCAATTTAGAAGAGATCTGGTACACTGCAATCAAAGATACAGAAGCGAAAACAGAAATCACTAATTGATCGGTTTGGTAAATAATCAAATTGCTAAATGTAATAATATAGGCAAAAAGAGAAAAGCCCATGACCTCTTTCAACAACTTAAAATCATAATGCTTTAAACTAATTTTCAATGTGGGAATACTTTTATGTGCAAAATAAGCCATTGTGATATTTGTAAGTAAAGCAGTGGAAATAGTAACAATTGTCATTCCCCAAAGCCCAAACCCGGAATGAACAACATACATCATTAATCCAAAATTTATTAGATTAAATAATACTTGGATATTATTACGCAATTTTATCTTATGCAATCCACGCAAAACTTCCACAAAAAAACCGCTTGGAAAAACTACAGCTGTCCCAACTCCAAACATTATAAAAATTTTCCTATAATAATTTAGATCTCCGGCAGAAGAAAATTGGAACATATTATTCAAATTTGAAGCAAGTATAAAAGCTGCCACTCCTATCAAAACAGCCAAAACCGAATAATTTACAAAGACCGTGCTTAATAATCGATTATACTTTTCCCAATCTTTAGTTACTATAGTTTGGCTTGTAGATTTTTGAATAGCAGCACCGAAGCCAAAATCCAATAATAAAGAATAACCAAAAATAGACCATAATAAAGCCCATAAACCATATTCTTCCCTACTCAGTCCCAAAAAGAGTGTGCGAGTTAGGAAAATAGTTACTATCATCATAGTAACCAATTTACCATAGTTAGAAATAGTGTTTGCTATCATAGTTTTACGCAAACCACTACCAGGCATATCTTACTCCTGTTCTCCTATATATTCCAATGAAAAACTAACAACTCTATTAAATTGATAATCGAGTTTTTTATTATCTTCACTGAAAGTAACCTGCTCACCATGCACAACAATTCGCATTTCATTAGACACTTCTTGAGCTAAAAATTGCTTCACCATTAATCCACGTTTAAATGATAATTTACGGTTATAATCAGGATCTCCGCGTTCATCAGCATGAGCATGAATCACCAAGCCATACTCGGAATGATCTTTTAGAATTTCAATTAATTTATCCATTTTTGCTTTTTCATTTTCTCTTAAAATAAATTTATCAGTTTCAAAATAGATTTCCGGCAATCTAATCAAAGTAGGTTCTTTTATAATTTTCACAACTTCCACTACTTCCGGAGTAATTTCTTCAGGTTCAGGAATAGCTTCCAATTGTTTATTTATTTCATCTATTATACCCAATCTTTCTTTAGCCTCGTAATCCATAAAAATAGTCATTTTAGGTGGGATAGGAGGTATTTTCACATAGATATTTTGTGGGAATTGACTATCATAAAAAGGTTCTGCTTTGATATTTACAAAATCTTCTTTTTTGTACCATATAGTTGTTTCAACAGGAGAGATTCCAATGTATTTATCATTAACAAAAATCTTTGCAGGAGTAGGTTTTGTATTTATCGTTACTTTCTGTTTAAATACACCTTTTGGAATATTTGAACATCCAAATAAGATAAGAAATAGCAGATAAAATATTTTTTTCATATGATTAATCCTCTTCAGGTATTCTTGCTCGGAAAATTTCGCCATTACCATAAATCTGATAATTCTTGGCAGACGCACTTATAAAAAGTGATTCTCCGGCTTTAACAATTATTTCTTCAACTTTAATTTCACCTTTTGTACATAGTAAAATCTCGCAACTATTAATTGAATTTTTTACAGGAAATTTAGTCTGCCTTACAAGTTCAAATTCTTCGGCAGAAGTTGGATATTTCTCAGCAAATTCATCTTTTTCAACATCAATAGTTTTCATATCTCCAAAATCAAAAAGCAATGTCTTTTGCAATTCTACTAAATCAACATGCTTTGATGTGAGACCACCTCTTAGCACATTATCAGAGTTAGCCATAATTTCTATTCCGCTTCCTTGTAAATAGGCATGAATCAAACCGGCTTTTAGAAACAAAGATTCACCCGGTTTCAGCTTAATGACATTCATATAAATCGGAGCTAAAACAGCTATATCTCCCGGATATTTTTCATTCAATTTTCTCATCCAATTGATAATAATTTCATCATCGGAATCACGAGCAGGTAGTAAGTTATTAAATAGATCTTCCACTAAAGAAATTTGCAGATTCTTATTTAATCCCAATAATTGGAAAAAGAGGGCTTGGAAATTTGCAGAGTTAGGTTTTTTGATAAAATCCTTGCTTTGCTCAGACCAAATTTTGTTATATTCCCAAAAAGAATGGATTTTTTCTAAACTACGAAAACCACACATCGCATAAAAATCCGTAAGCGCGCAAATAAGCTCCGGTTTATGGTTTTTATCTTTGTAATTTCTTTCAAAAGCTGTTAGCTTTATACCTTTTTTTTCTTCTATCTCAAAACCTATTTCAGCTTGCTTTTTACTTGGATGAACCTGAATGGAAAGTGCAGATTTTGCTGATAAGATTTTCAACAAATATGGTAATTTCCCATTAAATTTATTTGCTATGATATCACCCAAATATTCACTTGGATTTTGTGAAATCAATTTATCCAAAGAGATAATTTCACCATCAACAATCACTTCTGAAGAAGCTTTCGGATGAGCTCCCATCCAAAGTTCAGCCTGAGGTTTTCCACTAATTTCATCACCTTTTAAATTAGCGATAAAATCACAAGTACCCCAATCATAATTTTGGATTTTATTTATCATTTTATATATTTTCTTCATAAAACCTACTAAAATATTCCCTGTATAAATCTTACTTGAGTATGAATAAAATCAGATAAATGTTTATCCGGGAAAATATCTATTCCTGCAAAGCTTTTTAGCATATACAAGATATAGAAAACCACAATAAATATTAGAAAAGCAAGAATAATTACAAAAATTGTATTTAATATAAACGCCGTAATTCTTTCGGTAGTATTAATATTCCTGATCCGTTTTCTATCGCGTTTATCAACACCAAACTGAATAACAAAATACCAATTTTTGATTAACCAAAACGTAAATCTGATATCAACAAGATGATTCCCTCTTTGTGGTAAAATTCTGTTTAAGAACCTGGAAAGCTCATTTTTTTGTTGATAATCCAAACTCTCTCTGATATGAGGATTCATCTGCTTGATATATTCTTCAATCATCAGTTCGCGTTCAGTTTTTTCTGAATAATCTTTATCTTTCATTTTTCTCCATTTCTTGTTTAAAATATAGTTTTCTAGTTGCTGCAATTACAGCAAACATCATCATCAATTGATAAAAATTATTTGTCTGTCTTAACACCCATTCCAAAGTAGATTCAAGATATATTCCTATTAATCCACCCATCAATCCGATTGAAAAAAATTGATATGGATGAAATCGTAGTATTTTCATATTTGAAAAATTCATAAAAAGAAAATAAAACAGAAATACAAGGTACACAATTAGATTATGCCAGCCGGTTTCAGCTGCAATACTTAAATAGGCTGTTTCAACCAATGCATTTTTCTCTTCAAAATCTTCCGGTGGTATCTTACCTCGATGTAAATAAGGATATATCTCAGCCCCATATTCATAAGGAGGATTCACCTTTACACCAAAATTATTTAAGCCGATTCCAAAAAATTTATCATTCGCCATTTTCACAGCAGTTTTGGCTAAAATAACTCTGGTTAATCCAGATTCTTCCGGTGCTGTTTGAAATCTTTCCACAATAGAATCCATAGCTTTTAGAACTCCGGCAATAGCTATCACAAGCAAAAGCAATGTAATTCCCACTTTTTTCATAGTAAATTCTTGTACGAAAGAATAAAACCACACAATAGCAGAAGATATTAAAAATATTAATATCCCCGCACGTGATAAAGTGGAAATAACACTAATAGCAGCCATTCCAAAAACAAATATCCAATACCAAAGTTTCACATCTCTACGATTTAAGAAATATGCAAATACAACCGATCCAAACACAATTAAATACATCACCAATGAATTTTGGTGTGGGAAAGGTCCTGCATTTTGATACATTCCATCAATATATTTTTGTTTAAGAACAATTACACCAATGTAAATAATAATTATTCCTATTATTTTCATCAGGAGTTCTATTTTTTCCCAACTATTTATATAATTATAAATTACATAAAAGTAAGCATACATTCTTACCATTTTCCAGATCTCAAAATAGGAATAAACCACATATCCCGGAGCAGAATTGATAATAGAAACCCAGCAAAAGAAAAAGAAAGTAAGATACAATGCAGTCCCGGGCGGTTTTTCTAATTTTGGGAACAGATCGTTTCTTCTTTTCATCACTTGCCAAATTACCAGCATTGCCAAATCTACCAATCCAATTTCAAAACCGCGTGAAGTTCCGCGATAGAATTCTCTGGAAACAAAATTTATAGTCACAGTTTCCACAGTGAAAAATATCATTAAGAAAAAAACAATTTTCTCGATCTTCTCATACCGTATGGCTAAGCTAGTACCAATTGGCACACCCAGAAATAAGGCGAAAAAGAAGATAACATACTTCATTCTTTTTTAATTTCCGTCAATTTGCTGATATATTTCGTTTAACATCCAGCCACTTTGAACAGCTTCCAAACTTGGCATAATTTTATCTAACAAATTGTTCCATGTAGAAATCGCTGAATCAGGCACATAGATAATATCATTCGGTCTCAACGGAAAATCTCTCTCGTCTCCGGCTAAAATTTTATTTGTATCTATCTTGAAAACTCTTGGATGAGTCATTCCACCGCGTATCACCAGAACTTCTTTTTTAGCATCAGGAGTAAAGCCTCTAGCGAATGTAATTACTTGCATAAGAGTCATCGATTCTTTATATAAGAAATGCCAAGGAGTTTCCACAGCTCCTAAAATATAAACTTCCTTATTCACACTTGATGGTATATAAATATAATCTCCATCTAAAATCGGAATGTTATGCAACATGTTACCTTCCCTAATAAGTTCTTTAAAATTTACAGGTAGGATTCTATTGTTTCTTATCATATAGCTTCGTTCCAAATCGGCTAATTCAATTGTATTATTTTGGAAAATACCTGAAGACAAACCACCGGCAACTGCGATAACATCTACTACTCGCATACCACCTTTAATTTCATAAACTCCTGAATTCATTACTTTTCCAACAATAGTTACATTAGCCCCGGTAAGTTCATAAGGGATTAGAGAAACTTTGGGATATTGGATATATTTAGAAAGTTTCTCTTCTACCAAACTTGTTGCTTCAGCAACTGTAAGTCCGGCAACCATCACTTCACCGATTAATTTGAAAGATATAGTCCCGTCAGGCTTTACAACAACTCCTTCAGTATTAAGATCAAATTCATCATAAACATATATATTGAATCTATCACCTTCACTAATATGGTAAATTTCAGTATCAACATGTTGTAATTTTTGTAATTCTTTAATTTTATCCTCATCTTCTTGCTGGTCGGTAGCAATTTCTTCCAAAAATTGTGGCACAGCTTCAATTGTCTCTTGCGAAAGAGTTTTGTAATTACTACATGAAAAAAGGAAAATTAATAATATAAAAATATATCTATTCTGCATAAACATCTCCAAATTTACTCTTTGAAATACGGTTTGATAGAATTGTTAAGAATTCCAACAATCGGTGTTTTAATATTCTCTTTTAAAAAGCGAATAGAATTTAGTAATTTAAATTTATCGGAATGCCTGTATCTACAAACAAAAGCTAATAAGTCGGCAACAGAAGAGATAGTTGCAAATAAGTGTACATTATGATCAACATTAAACAGTTCCCAGAAAATGATATCATATTCGTCATTTTTAGCGATGAAATTTTCCACATTTTTCTCACTTAGAACTTTTGTAAAAGTATGATCGTCTGAGATAAAATAAGCGACATGAAAACTATCGGTAAATTTATAATAATCCGGTTTATCGTTACTTTTCCCATATAAAACATCATTAATTTGATGTTCTAAGATTTCATCATCAATTTCATTCACACTTTCGATCCACAGAACTTTTTTATTTTGTGATAAAGCTAAATTCACCAATTCTTGAATAATAAAAGTAGCACCTGAAGAGAATCTATCTTTTCCAACAGCAATTAAAGAAGTTTTATCCTCTTTGATATAGGTTAATATCTGCCCGTACAACACTTGCATTTTGGAATAAAACACAGGTTTCGGAACGTCTCCGCTATTAGGAATCTCTGCCAAACATTTTATTTGAAGAACTTCTTCAATATCATATTTTGATTTTATCGTAAAATCCAATACTTCTTTTAACATATAATAAATCAAAAGTATTAAGAAAGTTAAAAATCCAATTATTATTGAGGCAATTTTTCTTCCTGATGCTTCAGGATATTTAGGAGCAATCGCACGTTCTAAAATTTCAAAATCACTAAGATTGGAATCCATTGCTGTTTTTGCTTCATTTGCTCTTGCTTTCACCTTGTTTAGTATCTCTTCCAAATTGGCTTTTCTGTTAGCAATATCATAGTATTCTCGTTCTATAGGAGAAAGTGATTGGATTTGGCTTTTGATAATAGCAATTTTATTCTTATATTCTTTTACTTTCTTCTTGGTTGCTACCATCTCATTTTCATATCGAGCTTTTTCCAAAACCATACTTTGCCAAATACTATTTGTTCCATAGGTCATTGAATCGGGAATTCTCTCTCCCTTTTTTTCTACTTCTATTCTTTTTTCCAAAGCATTGATTTCATCTTGCAGTTTCATCACTTTCGGATTTTTCTCAGTATATTTTTTCTTATACATAGCCATTTGTGCTTTTAATTGTTTTAATTGGCTTTCTCTGGTTGTAGTGATTGTTGAGGTAAGTTCCACAGTGTGAGGAAGATCTGCTATGCGCTCAGTAATATCAGCAATTTTAGATTGTAATTCCGAAATGTGCAATTGTGCATTCATCATATCCAATTCTAAGGTTTTAAGATTATCATATTTGTTTTGGACTTCATTTTCTAAAGATAAAATTTGTCTTTCAGTTTGGAATTTATCTAATTCCTTGATAACAGATTTAACTTTAGATTCATAAGATTTTATCTCATTCTGATAATATTGGTAAACTTTGTTTGTTGCTGAGTTAATAATTTCAGTATAGCTTTTGATAAAAATTTCTGCAATAGTATTGGCTATATTAACAGCAGTATCTCGGTTTCTATTAGTTGTGCGAATATTTATAAGATTGGATCTTCTACCTCGAGTAACTTTGATAGTGCTGTAAATCCGTTCCGGCGTAGTATCTAAATGCAAGCTATCAATTAGTGTTAAAAGATTCTTTCTGGTTTTTATAGATTGCAGAACAGTTTCAAAATCCATTTCAGTATAAAGATAAGGTACATTTGTTTTACTGCTTAGATTTTTCTTGTGTCTAATTAATGTTGCTTGAGCAGGCCAACGATCTCCCACAACAAGCTTAGCCAAAACAAAGCCGGCTACAGTAGCAATAAAAGAAATGATTATAATCTTAATTATCTTATGACTAAGAGTAATTAGTAGAACTCTTTTATCTAATTTTAGATAATCGTTAGTATTTTGTGTGTTGTTTGTTGTATCCATTAAATTCCTTGCGAAGAGAAAAAGCCATTTTCAAAATATGCTCTTATAGAAAACATACGATTTAAACAAAAAATATAAATAATCCTAAACATCAAGCCGATAGAGCTATGATGATTATAATAAATCTCGTGTAATATGAAATTATTATCAGAAACATTAGTTATATGTGATTCAGGATAACTAATCACAGCCGGATGATAATTATCTAATTGCTCCCAAATAAGTTTACCATAGGAATTGCTGATCAAAGGATAATTTCCCACTAAATTCAATTTTCCTGTAAGAACTTTACCTAAAAGCAAATATTTATCCAAACTAAAACGGAAAAACCAATAGCTAAGAAAATTAGGTTTATCTACTAATGCTCGATTTAGAGTTATTTTATTACCATTAAGATCACGATAGTATTCAAACTTCTTAAAGGATATTTTAGCTAAAGGATTTAATATTATTCCCAGAACGAAAGGAATAAATCCAAAAATTAATCCCAAAAGAGCTAAAAATTTCTGTGTAAAT
>JAMOPB010000267.1 GCA_027064945.1 Candidatus Cloacimonadota bacterium | reverse complement strand
AGAATTGATATTGCGTAAATAACTTCGGATAGATTGGTTTACCGTGCGGTAAGCAGCAACTCGATAAGTTTCGGTTTTTGCCCGCTTCTTGGGAACAATCCCGTTTTTTTTACTACTGGTTCTTGTCCCAAAGAGATTATTATATTTTGTAGCAAATGCGCTGGTTCCCCAATTAGATTCAATTGCTGCTTGAGCCAAAACTATCTCAATCGGAACTATATCGATGCGATTAAGCAATTCCGCTAAAACTTGTTTATTGTATTTTGTAGATTTAATTTTATAATATGCTGTTTTTTCTTGTAACCATAAAGAATCGGAAGAATTAAATGTTTGTTTTTTTATAAGATTTTGTAAGTATTTTCTATCGTTGAGGATTTTCTGATTTTCAAAAACAATTATTGGCGTGATGAAATCCACAAAGCTATTAACTTTAGCATTTGTGCTTTCACAATCATTAAAGTTTGGAAGATGAGTAAATTCTTCAATTTCAGGAAGAATTTCTTTTTTCTCAACTTCTTTATCTTTTAGTTTAATTGAGAATCCACCAAAAATAATAAGTAAAAGAATCAAACTCAGTGAGTATGTATTTATCTCTAATTTTTTATTCATGAAGAATATTTGATTTTTATACTGCTTTTGTGTCAAGGCAAAAGCATAAAAGAGACACTTCTAGGAGCTTGTAATTATCTATTTATTACCATGTTAGAATGTTGGCATAGGTAGAGTTTTAATAATCTAATGCTTATAAATAGGATAGGTGAAAATAATAAAATTATCCCTCTAATTGAAATGAAAATAAATTTATAAAAACAATTTTAGCGGATATATGTGAATTATATGAAATTAATAGTTGATAAAAATAAATGTATTATTGTAAATGACTAACATTATTAAAAGAAGGAGTAAAAATGGATATTCAAAAATTATTGGAGCAAGTATATATTTGGTTGTCTGCATTTGGACTAAAATTGTTAGCAGCTGTGGCAATATTGGTTTTGGGAAGGATTACTGTAAAACTAATAAGAAAATCTATCATAAGGATAATGCGAAGAAGAAAGATAGAAGAGACTATCACATCATTTACAGCTTCTCTTTCATATACATTGCTTTGGATTTTTGTTATATTAGCGGCTTTAGCCAGCTTAGGAGTAGAGACAACTTCTTTTATGACTGTGATTGGCGCAGCTGGTTTAGCTATTGGCTTGGCTTTGCAAGGATCACTTTCCAATATTGCAGCAGGTTTTTTATTAATATTTTTTCGGCCATTTAAGGTGGGAGATTTTGTAGAAATAAGTAAAGTTACAGGGATAATTGATAAGATAAGTATTTTTACTACAGAATTCCTTACGCCGGATAATAAAAGAGAAATAGTCCCCAATTCATCAATAATGAATGGAGTAATAATAAACTACACTGCAGAAGATAAACGAAGGATTGATCTAACTATTGGAGTTGGATATGAATCTGATCTACAGCAAGTTAAGGAAGTGATAAAATCTGTTATTGATAATCATAAGAAGATATTGAAAGATCCCGAACCAATGGTCAGGTTGGGCAAGATGAATGATAGCAGTTTGGATTTCATTGTAAGGACTTGGGTTCAAACAAAAGATTATTGGGATGTGTTTTTTGATTTGAATGAAGAAATTAAGTTAGCTTTAGATAAAGCAAAAATTACTATTCCGTACCCTCAAATGGATGTTCATCTTCTTAAAAGCGATTAATATTATTTGATAAAATTTAGCCCCGATTACGGGGCTTTTTATATTGAAGGTTCTATTTTAATATCAATAATTTATTGGGACTACTCTTGAAATTTTTACCATGAATTTGATAAAAATAAACTCCATTGCTTACCGGCTTTTTGTTTTTATCCAATCCATTCCACATGACTTTTTGCCACTCATTTCCAATCTTTTTACATGAAATAGAAGTAACTTTCTGACCTTTAATATTAAAAATTTCAATTTTTGGGTTTTGTATATTATTGGGAATTGAATAACTGATAGTAACATAGTTTTTCCTATTTTGTGCATTAGGATAAAAAGGATTTGGATAACTGAATAAATTACAATCTTTTATAATCAATTCATTGTTA
>JAMOPB010000266.1 GCA_027064945.1 Candidatus Cloacimonadota bacterium | reverse complement strand
ATTGCAGTAATTCCATCTACAGTTCCTGTAACTTTGAAATCCATATCACCAAGGTGATCTTCTAAACCCATAATATCTGTAAGAACGCAATAATCATCGCCTTCCATAATAAGACCATTAGCAATACCCGCAACAGGTTTTTTAATTGGAACACCTGCCGCCATCATTGCCAAAGTTCCGCTACAAACAGTTGCCATAGAACTGGAACCATTTGATTCTAAAACTTCAGAAACCAAACGAATAGTGTATGGAAATTCTTCACTTGAAGGGATAACTGGTTGAAGAGCTCTTTGCGCAAGTGCACCATGACCAAGTTCACGTCTGCCGGGACCTCTCATAAAACCAGCTTCACCAACACTGTATGGAGGGAAGTTATAATGTAGATAGAAATGTTCTTTAAATTCTTCTGCAATGCCATCAATTATCTGTTGGTCTCGATCCGTTCCAAGAGTAATAACACCCAAAGATTGAGTTTCACCTCTTGTAAAAAGAGCTGAACCGTGTGTTCTTGGAAGAATATCAATTTCACATGTGATAGGACGAATATCATCTAATTTTCTACCATCAGCACGATGGTTATTGTATAAAATCGCGTTTCTTACAGAACGCTTAATAAGTTCATGATGAGCATTTTTCAAATATCTTTCTTGAGCTGAAAATTCTTCTTCACCCAATTCTTCTGCATATTTTTCAAGCATCTCTTTTTCGATGTTATCAAAAGCATCTTGACGTTCTTGTTTTCCTAAAATAACTGAAGCTTGTTCTACTTTTTCTTTGAAATCAGCAGTAACTTTTGCCATTATCTCTTCAGGGATAAGATCCAGCTCAACTTCCATTTTTTCTTTTCCGGCTTCTTTCACAAACTCTTTTTGGAATTCAACCAATTCCTTGATTGTTTTATGTCCTTCATAGATTGCATCTTTCATAACTGTCTCAGAAATCTCATTAGCTCCTGCTTCAATCATCACAATTGATGTTTCAGTTGCTGCTACTGAAAGTTCCAAATCAGAATTTTCAAGTTTAGAAACTTCGGGATTAATTACAAATTCACCATCTATAAGACCAACAGATACACCTGCAATAGGTCCATGGAATGGAATATCGGAAATTGAAAGTGCAGCAGAAGCACCAACGATTCCTAATAAACCGGGATCATTTTCTCCATCATAAGAAAGAACTGTAATAACTACATGAACAGCATTACGGAATCCTTCAGGGAAAAGTGGACGAATAGGTCTATCAATTAGTCGTGCGTTTAATGTTGCATTTGTGCTTGGTCTTGCTTCACGTTTAAAAAATCCACCGGGAATTTTTCCTGAAGCATACATTTTTTCCACATAATCTACTGTTAATGGAAAGAAATCTGTTCCTTCTCTTGCTTCTTTGGAAGCAGTGGCAGTTACTAAAACAGCTGTTTCACCATAAGTGATATAAACTGCGCCATTAGCTTGTTTGGCCATTCTGCCTGTTTCCATTGTAAGTGTTCTTCCAGCGATTTGGGTTGATTTTTTAATAATATTAAAATTGTGCATAAAATCTCCTTCTTTAATTGCATAATTTTTGGAGAATCAAAGCAATAGGCAGAAGCCTTGTATTAAGTGGATTCAGCTTATTGCTAATTTTCTCCAATTTCAAATTAATTGTTAATTGTTATTTGTTTATAAAATTTGGAAGGGAGTAGTATCTCCCTTCCATCTAGAGTTTAAACTCGAATCTATTTTCTGAGTCCAAGTGCAGCGATTAGCTTACGATATCTTTCAATATCTTTTTTAGCTATATAATCTAATAAACGTCTTCTCTGACCGATAAGTTTCAAAAGCCCTCTACGAGAGTGAAAATCCTTCTTATGAACTTTTAAATGCTCGGTAATCTCTTTAATTCTTGTTGTAAGTAGTGCAACTTGAACTTCTGGGGAACCAGTGTCCGAATCATGGAGTTTAAACTCTGCCATGATAGCTTGTTTAGCTTCTTTTTTCAATGCCATGCATATCTCCTTGTTTTTTGTTTGGGAAGTAATATTTGTTTTTTACGCCCATTTATTTAGAACAAATCAAAAAATACACTCTTCTTTGTAAAGAGATTTTTTGATTATTAACTATTA
>JAMOPB010000265.1 GCA_027064945.1 Candidatus Cloacimonadota bacterium | reverse complement strand
AAATGGTTGAAAAAGTTCCCTAACTTAAAAGTCTTATATGGTAGTTTACACGAAAAAATACCTGGTATTCTAAAATTCATTAAAGATAAAACAACCGGAATGGTTTTGGGTAAATAATTAATTGCGCCTGACTTCGACGGTAGGAAGTCCAAAAAGCCGTATTAAAGAGGTTTTCTAAAATTGGTAGGGCACTACATTGTTACAATGTAGTGTTGTGTGGTGAGTAGTGAAAAGGTCAGATTAACTCGTATGGCACTTCATTTCTTTTTAATTTAAATGCTTGATAAATTTTTCCCTGTATGACTGTATACTGCGAGGGGATAAGATATTTTTTATCTGTTGAAATGTCCCTGACAATACTAGCTTGGACATGAAGTAACTCATTTCTTAACTGCTCAAAACTTAGTGACAATTGCTTAACTGTTTTTATTCGATACAAAGCCTGTTTTAATAAAGCATATGCTATGAAACAAATACTAATATGAGCTTTAATTCTAGATTCATTCCAATGATAGACTGGTCTCATTCTTAAATCATGCTTATTGATTCTAAATGCAGCTTCAATTTGCCATAAATCTCTATAGCGTGATAAAAGTTCATTTCTTGTTTTAGAATGACAATTTGTAATAATGCCATGAAGCCCATCCCAGCTTGCATCATCATCAATTTTTGTAGTATTTACAATCGCTTCATCTCGTTTAACAGTGATATATTTTTTTGAGCCACGATTTTGAATGAGACTGGCAAGTTTGATTTTACCACTTTTAACATTTCTTAGAAGCCTTTCTACAAGACGGTCTCTGTCAGCTTTATCTTTCTTAGCCCGTTTAGAGCTGTAGCTGACAATTAATCTGCGTTTATTATGCTTATATTCATTGCAAAAATGAACCTCATCTCTAATTATTTCTTTGTTAAGGGCAGTTTCTGAGGTAATTTTATTTTTTAGTTCTTTAGGAAGTGTTTTTAATTTTGCTGCAACAATATAATTGATATCTAATGAATCCATAAGATCCAAATTTGCTTTGGCAAACATAGCTCTGTCTGCAACGATAAGAATATTATTTATTTCATAGTTTTTTTTGAGATCTTCAACCATAGTAAGTAAGGTGTGACCTTCATAAGTGTTACCGGGAAATAGCTTGTAGGTGATTGGTAGTCCTTCATTAGTAGCTATTAGAGCAAGAACAACCTGAGTTTCTTTAAATTTACAATCTTTGCTGAATCCAAATTCTCTAAGTGAATCTGGATTAAAACTTTCAAAATATAAAGTAGTAACATCAAAAAAAAGAACATCAACTTTATCACCAAGAAGACCACATGTTTCTTTAGCAATAATCTGTTTTACTGATTCTTCTTCCTTCGCGAGGTGGTCCATCATTCGATATATTTTCTCTAACGGAACTTTTACACCATAATCTTCTTCTAATAAAGAGGCTGTTCGTCTTTTGCTTTGAGGGTTTGCAATGCGAGCTAATACACATTCTTGGAGAATATCATTCCACTGTTTTGACTTTCTACCTCCACGTATTAGTTTTCCGAAAGAAAGATTGTTAAAAAGTTTGCCAAAAACATCCTTAATCCCTGTAATTATGCGTTGTTCCTCTCGGATATTTTGCAAATCAACCCTTAGCTGTTTCTCTTTATTTTCCACTGCTTGCTTTTCGAGCTTAGTTGGAGAAAAGAACGGTAAACTAGGTTGTCGTTTTTCTTTGACTTCAGAAATAATCATTCTGGCTAATTGCCTTAAAACTTCTACCTCATCATCAGAATTGCCTTGTCCAACATGTCTCACAACTTTCTGACTAACTTTATTTCCGCGTCTTACAGACTCGACAATTTGAATTGCACGTTTACCATTGGCTCGCTTTTTTTCTCTAATGAACATGATTCTATTCTATCACTTAAAAACCAATATTGCAAGAATAAAATAAAACGGAGGCACTACACTTCTGGCGAAAAATTGTATTCCTTGTTAATGCGGGTTTCCAAAGATGAAATTGATTCTACCGTCGAAGTCAGGAGAAACGACACGATAACAATTTATTGACATTAGCAAGCAAATTTGCCGATGGGACACACTTAATCTTAGATTGCTTAGATATCTTT
>JAMOPB010000264.1 GCA_027064945.1 Candidatus Cloacimonadota bacterium | reverse complement strand
AGACCAAAAAATACGGAAAATTAGTAAATATTGGGTAAAATAACCGAAAGGTTTATAAATGTAGAAAACCATAATATAATAGGGTTAAATTTTATTGCCCTCAAGCTAGCAAATGAATAAGCAAGAAAAATTATTAGAATTATCAAAAGAATTGGTGGAAATTAAAAAAAGCCAATTGGACACTATGAAAAAAAGATTGGAATTTTTAAAAATTGCCAATGTTCATGATTTTTTAGACGAAAATGGTGCACAATATACACAAACTCCCACATATGTAGAAACAATTAGGCAAAATGTTATTGATTCAGTAAGAATATCAATCATACAATTGACTGGAGAATATGAAGGGGCACTTGAACAAGTAAAAGAATTAGAGGAAAACAAAGAAAATGAGTAAATTTACAGCAGAGGAAGTTAAGAGAATTTTAGGGGAATTTGGATACAAATGTTACAAATCAGGTAAAGAAGAATATTTTTTACAATCAAAAGCAAAAATTAGACCAATGACAAAAATTGGACTTGGTAAAATGATGAAATTGTTCAACGGCGAAGATGCGCCAGTTCCATCTAAGAAAAAAGATGGTTCAGGTAAAGGAATTTCTGCCAACAAAGGAAAAAATATGGGGAAAATGAAAAATGAGTAAATCTGAAATAGATACATCAGCTGCAGAAGCAGATATTATTAAAGAAAAAGCTGCTGCATTAGAAGCAGAATTGGAAAAATATAAAAAAGCAGAAGAAGAAAGACTGGCTGCAGAAGAAGAAGCTAAAAAGAATGAATTACATAAAAGGCTTGAAACATTAGAAAAAGAAAAAGCTGCAATGCAAGAATCTTTTGAGAAAAAGTTGGACGAAATTTCATTGAGAGCCTCAACTGCAGCTAAACCTGCTGAAGAATCTGCTGGTTTGACTAAAGAAGAATACGAAAAAGATAAAGTAAAATACGATACTATGTATTTAAAAGCTTCAATGCCTGACGTTTTTGCCCAATAAAACCGAAACATTTATAAAAGAAACCTGTACAATAGTATATATTATGGTTGCGAGCTCGCTCACGACTGATTAATCAAATACAAATGGCTACAGATGTAACAAAAACAATAAAAAGCGGAGATGCTGGAATTATTTCTTCAGTGAGAGAATTCTGGGAAAATCAACTTCAAGATTTAATCTATGAAGAATCAATCTCTAGAAATTTAGTTGGCGCTGTTCAAATGGTAAAACAATATGGACAAGGCTACGATAAAGTATTAAGATGGACTAGATCCAAAGGTATCACAACAACAGCTGCTGACAGATACGACGTTGCAAACAACGATTTAGAAATGAATCAAGTTGAATATGGTACTGAAGAATTAAGTGTATCCGCAGATCATTTTGCAGGATATGTTGCTGAAAAAGTTGACATTTTAAGAGATCAAGAAGGTTTCGTAGTGCCAAACATTTTATCTTCATTAGCACAAAATTTAGCAGAAAGAGAAAATACTATATTCTCAACATTGATTCAAACTGGTGCAGACGTAATTACTGCTGCTTCCAATACTGATATTTCAATTGTTGAATTAAGAAAAGGTGTTACTGCTCAAAGGGTAGACAACGTTAAAACATTATATATGTTAATGCACCCTGAAACAGTTCAAACTTTTGCAGATGAAATGTTACCTGCTAATACTATTGGGGACAACAATTTTTTAAGAAATAATGCTGTGGGTTCATTATTTGGGGCAACTGTTATCGAAACAACTTATGTTCCTGCTAATGTAGTAGTTTACTTAGCAAGAGATGCAGTTAAATTCTATGAAAGAATGCCTTACACATTAACTAACGGAAGAGATAACATCTCAGACTTATATGTTAAATTCGCAGTAGAAGCAAGATTCGGAATGGGATTAGACAGAGCTGAATCATGTAGAAAATCTACATTCACAGGAAATTAAATATTTCCTTAATTTTATAAAAAACTAACAATATTTACAATTTTTATTCTAAATAACCGAAAGGTTTATAAAGGATTTATACCATAATATATAATTATGGTTGATTATATTGATTTGGAATTTTTCCAAAATTATACGCGTTCTACATTTGACGCCACAACTGACCCTACAGATGCACAAATTAATCTATTGATTTCTTTGTCCTCGGCAGAAATTGACGAGCTTACAGGGCAAACATTTGGTACAACTGTTGGACATACTCAATATATAGAAAACCCTATCAACGAAGAGTTACTAGAGCGTGTTCCGGTACTTTCCATAACATCTGTTGTCGATAATAACGGTAATGATGTTTCATATACTATGGTTGACAGAGATTTTATCAAACTTGATAAAAAGGTCCCTGTCACTATTACATATGATTATGGTTACACTACACCTCCAGTTGCTGTAAAAATGTTGACAACATTATATACATTACAAAAGGTTATTCAAGGTGGCAGTTCTGGCGCTGATAATACCGAAAGTATTAGTGTGGGCCCAATTTCCTTATCTACTGGCGTTGGGTTATCGACAGTTGTCAATTTGGACACAGATGTAAAAAAATACGAACAACGTGTTCGTAATTTGGTGAGGTAAGACAATGGTATCAATACCTGCAGTAAAGAAGAAGATTACAAGCGTGATCACAGAATATGGCAATGACATTATTATCCGAACACCTGGGACCAAAACTTACGATGAATGGGGCGAGCCTATATTTAGTGGGAGCACAGATGTGAATACAATTGGAGTTACAGATATCTATTATGATACTACATCTTCATTAACATCTGCAGGGCGAACTGCAAGTGCCACTTTGACTTTATTGGTCAATGGGGACGAAACAGTTGCTGATGATTACACCATCATTATCGATGGAACAGAATACAACATTATGAATATTGAGGTGCTAAAAGTGTCCAATATTGTGGTTGCATACAATATGCAATTAGGATCTAAATAAACTCCAGAGGAGTATAAAATAAAGCGTCTAAAATGGCAATATCTACAAATACGGCAAGAGCCGACATCTTTAAAGAATTTTATGCAGTTATTAAGAATAATCTTACTACAACTGGAGTAAAGGTTACCAATTCTTATGTTGACGACGAGACACAACTGCCACAAATTGTTATCCACCCTCCTACATTACCGAGGTCACGATTGGCATTCGGTGTAGAATCAGGGGCATATGACAGGAGTGGAGATCTTGAAATCGAAGTAATTGCAAAGAAAACAAAAGATGTCGTTGAATTGTACGATGATGTGGAACATGCAATTTTTAGCAATTTGGGGCAACTATCAGTACAAAATGTTCATGCTGGAGATGGAAATGTTGGTTCCTTTGAGATTGGTGGAGTTACTGCCAATATCATGACAATACCAATTGGATTTTCGTTTAAAAGATGAGAATAAATGTTAAAGTTAGAGGGGCAGTAAAGGTCACATCAAAATTGAGGGATATTACTGTTAGTATGAATACAAAATTGGCGCCAGACACAATTAAAGCTGTGTACTATAAGGTTAAGCCAAAAATTCCTCGTAAGACTGGGGCGCTTGCTAATGCATTTACATATTCCACATTAAAAATGAGTGGGGTTATTAGACAATCTTTGCCTAATAATCCTGATGGTCGTAATAGGCCATATCATTTATGGATGGCAGGTATATCTGCGTCCACAAAAAATGCAGATGGTAAACGTCATGTATATAATAATGTGGAGCATCCATCATATGCTGGACAGTATATGAGGCGTATTCCAAAATTATTGAGCGAACAAGCTCAGAGAGAAGCGAAAAAAATATTGAAAAGTAAATAATAATATAATAACAAATGGCAACAGGAGACGCACTTAGTGCAGATAGAGTAAATATTTGGTTTGGGCCAAAAAGTACAGACGGAGCAGATTTAGCAGAAAACGCTAAAGAATTTCAATCATATATATCAAATTTCGATGAAAGTGGTGGGGAGAAAGACACAGAATCAGTGCCGGTGTTTTCAGACACAGGTATTCACGGTAACATTACAAGAATTAAACCTAGAAGTCAAAAAGAGATTTCCTTTGATATTGTAATGAGATTTGGGGATCAAGTGTTAGATTTTACAAAAATTGAAAATGGGGACCTTATCACCGCAGATGGTTCTGGGCCAGCATTCAAAGTTGGTATGATTGCAATACAAGTGTTTGACGGGGATGGAAATTTCTATTGGAAGGCATTTAACGATGTGTCTGCGATTAACTTCGACACAGAATTTAGTGCAGAAGAAGAATGGAAAGGAACATTCACATTCAAATTATCACCATCCGATGCAGATGGGAATGTAAATATCAAAGCATCAACAGATTTATCCAAGTCAATTACGGACGCAACTGGCGGCCTAACTTGGTAAAATTAATAAACAATGGAAACGATAGAAACGAGATTTAAAAGTATTGGAACTGTGAGCAAGAAGTTCACAATCCCTTTGCTTTTATGGGAAGATTGGGAAAAAGATTGTAAAGACAATTTTAACAACACATATCATCTGAAAATGCAATTTGATCATGAGTTTAGGCAAACATTTAATGATGTTGCCAGATTATTGATGTCAGATGTAGCGCAATTGCAAGAGGCAGTTTTCGAACTGACTGCAAAAATTGAACAATTAGAGAACAAGCCAAAGGTTGCCGAGCCAAAGGAAAAAAGAAAAACATTCGGCGCATTATAGAACGATGGGAAGATTTAGTAATTTATTAGAAGGGAAAGGAAAAGACATTACAATTGGTAATGAAGTATTTAAAATTGCTCCATTAACAGCAAAACATATGGGTACATTGATGGATATGACAGAGGGCAACAAATCAGAGGCGCTTTTTTCAATGGTGTTGGCAAGTTTACAACAAACTGACGAATCTATAACATTGGACGATGTTAAAGAATTGCCAATGAATGTGATCAATGATATTATGGAGATTGTGAACGAAGTTAACGAGCTTAACGGCAAATAAATAGACAATGGATTTAAGCAGAATATTGCCAAATTCTGCTAAAAATAAACAGGAAGATGGCAACAATGCTATACTTTACTTGTTTTTGGTCGAGTTTGGTTGGTCGTACGAGCAGTTTATAAATACCCCCGTTCCTGTGGTGTTTAGGTTAATGAAATATCACAAATATGTAAAGGAACAAGAACGGAAAAATAGTAAGAGGAAGAAATAGGTAAATGGGATATAATGATATAATTAAATTAGGTTTTGAAGTTCATTCGAAGGATGCTGAAAAATCGTTTGATACATTAGAGAAAAAAATACAAAGGGTAATAGTTGCTACAAAAATGGTGGAGCTTAATTCTGCTGCTTCAAATGTGGCAAAATTGACAAATTCTGTTAAACTGTTGGGCTCTGCATCTGAAAGAGCATTTAATGCAATGCAGAAGCACGGGATGGATCAAATATTTGGTGACGCAATTAAAAAAAGTAAACAGCAAGTTGACATTCGGAAAAAAATGGCGAAGGTTGAGATGAATGTTGCTCGAAGTATTAAAGCGTCAAATAAAGCGGCAGTCGCAAGTTTGTTCACCACAAATAAAATGTTAAAGAAACAAGAAGGATGGTGGGCAAAGTCCAAAAAAGGTGTCCTTGGTTTCAACGGTTCTTTATTATCCATAATGTTCTTGGGTATGCAAATGAAGAAAACTTTCACAGCCGCATTATCTTCCA
Source organism: Candidatus Cloacimonadota bacterium (assembly GCA_027064945.1). Taxonomy (GTDB): domain Bacteria; phylum Cloacimonadota; class Cloacimonadia; order Cloacimonadales; family TCS61; genus DAOWES01. The sequence goes on along the minus strand of JAMOPB010000264.1, from coordinate 5,508 downwards.
TTTTTGAAGGATACAAGAAAATTATTCCTGAGAATCATATATTTAACCAAAAGATGACAACACTTAATGCTAATTGGGAATATTTCAAATATCAAATGGCCGATGCAATGGTTTCTAGTGGAGTATTTAATGTTCTTATTGATGGGGCAATTGGGTTTGTTAGAGCATTACAAAAACTTCCAGATTGGGCTAAATGGTCATTGGTTGCAGTTACTGCAATAGGTGTTATTATTGGTGCATTCTTACTGCTTGCAGGTGTTGTTGGTTTAGGTGTTGCAGGATTGGTAGATTTAGGTGAGGCATTAGGAATAATTGGGGGATCTAGTGTAGGTATAGGTTTATTAAGTACAAATATTGGTAAAATTTTTAAATATACTTGGGAAGATCTTGGAGCATCCATTGCTAATGTAAGTAAGAAATTTGGAAACTGGATAACTAGTATAAATGCTAAAACTATTACAGATATATTGAAAGGGTTAGGAACAAAAGTAAAAGCATTTGCAAATACTGTGGTTGGGTCAGGTATTATAATAGGTGCAGCATTATACGGTGCATTTAAATTATCAGAATATGGTGTTGAACTATTAGGTAAAAAATACACTTCAACTATCAATGCAATGAAAGGGACCGCATTAGATGCTGCAATTGGTATTGCTGGAACATTTGGTTTAGTGATTCCTGGGGCTATTGAGGCAGTTTTTGAATGGGCTCTTAAAGCGGCGTATCATTATGGTGCAGGAATGGTTGATGCGCTTATTGCTGGATTTAAAGGTGAAAGTATGGTTGATGCATTTAAAAAACAGTGGGATTCTTTTGATATGAGATCAATTTTGGACAGAAACATAACTAAACCTGTAATAGCTTTAGGTAATGCTGGTGTAACAATTAAGGAAGAGTTAGGATGGATCACAGATGTAAAAGATTCGACACATAAAAATAATGTTGACTCTGCAAATAATAAAAACGAAATAAATAATTACCAAACAATAATATTAAATGCACAAGATGCACTTGCAAATGGAACTATTGATCAAAATACATATAACACATTAGCAGAACTTGCAGGCCCAAACGTATAAAATGGCAAAGATAAGAATTAAAGATACAGGATTAAATAAAGTTGGGGGTACAAAAAAGTATTCCACTGCTACAGATGATTGGGTGGACCTTGACGGTTTTCAATTGCGGCATGAATTTACGGTAATGTCGAGTGATAATCAGGCGCCAGTCATTGACGACGGAAAATTGACTTTCACATCCAATGAAATTACTGGCATCCAGGCACCACGATTGACAATGCAGGGGGTGATTGCGACTGCCGATATTAATAAGTTGCAACTTTTACTGGATATGAGGAGGACCCTTGGAATCAAAGAAATTAGTGGAGGGGCGGGAATTATTCCTGCTTATCCTGGGGCATATGTTGATGACTATAATTGCATTGCAGTTATATTGAAAAATGTTACAATGTCTGAAGTTGTTAAGGATGGGACCGAATATGCAAATATAACTATTCAAATGGAACAGGTGAATTAAGATCATGGGTGCAGAATTTAGAGATTTTAAGGTCGAATTGTTCAGGGGTGGCATTTCATATGGATATGTTAAAAATGTCAAAAGTTGCCGTGTGACACTCACCTCGAAGGCAAAAACTAACTCACTAGAATTGGTCGTTAACAACCGAGCAAATTATTTAACCGATGGGGGTGATTTACGTTTCCAACAAGATGATATTATAAAGGTGTACGCTGCAGCTGGCATTGTGGACACCTCGAACAGCGATCATTTAATTGGGACCTTCTTTGTGAAAAATTTCGAATTGCAACCGGAAGGGAAGTCAATGAAATTAATTTGTGGAGATCACACCTTCGACCTTTTGAATCGTATCTACTTTTCAACAGGGACTGCCCATACTGCACGGGACAACATTTTTAATATTGTCCAAACAGTGAATGAGCAAGGGTACACCCAAAATTCCATTGAGGTCGATATGCCTTTGACTAAACACGATGGCGATCCATTCAAGGAGATACAATATCCTTCTGCCACAAAAACTGCATATGTTTGTGTCAACGACCTTTCACAGCAGGAGATGACAGGGGACGACCGAGAATATTTGTTCTGGTTTGATGAGAACAACAAATTTCATTGGAAATATCCTAATAATGATGTTATGGGCAATATTATATATGGTTTAGATCCTGTGCTATCCATGCAAGGAGGGCTTAGTGAATCCGACACAATTTCGTCCGTGATATTCAACTGTGGGACGGACCTTAACGGGACAGGGATCACGGGCTTCTATCATGATGATACATCATATTCAACCAACATTAAAAATGTGCCAATGATTGACATTAGTCGTGATTTGAAGTTTTTACATAAGGCGGAAATTGATGCTGGAACATATACAAATAGTATGTTGATAGATGATGCCGTTCTGCTTGGTGAAGGTAGGGCGCGAAGAATAATCTCTAATGTTGGGACTGGAACTTGGAAGTCGACTGTAAAAGTTAGGGGGCAAAAATATCCAATGTCGGCTGTGTATATTGTTGGAGATGTAACTAATAACTTTGCTCCACAAAGGATGCGATTGAAAAGGGTCGTGCATACTATGGACAAAAATGGGTGGTCCACACAATTGGAGTTAGAACAAGACCCAAAATTTGAATAAGAGGAAGATAAACGATGGTAATTACAAATGAAGCGAAGAATAGACTTATTGAGTTGTTAGAAGGGGACATAAGCTCCGCAATACACGGAACTGATGGTACTGACCCAAATGTTGGGGACACCGATTTGGGGGCCCCTGTGGCTGCCACTTCTGCGGCCGTAACAACAACAGTCGGAGAAAAATTGTTGAATGTGAAGCATATATTGACTGCAAATGACGGGAATGGGACAACATTTAGGGAGTTTGGTATTCATACTATGGCAGATACAAAATTGATGAACCATATAGTATATCCTGACTTTGATAAATCTGGAGCCTTAGAATTGCACACAATTACTACAATACGGGTGAATTAGATAATGGCAGATATAATTACGGGCATTGTTGAGGATAAGCAGGAAATTAAAAATCAACTTGGTGAATATGGGGACGTTATTCCTGCCGTAAAGAAGTTCAACGAAAATTTGTCGTATCGTAATATTGTTACTCGTATGATGGTAAAGAATATGGCCGGCTCAATGATTTGGGGGAATCCCGATCTTGCCATTTGGGGAGTCTCTAAATGGGGGGCCGCATTATCGCCAACATTCATACTAAATTCGGCATTATATGGACAACTTGGTAATGCTTTGCTTGGTGACAATGGGTCGAATGTGTACGAATTTGCCGTAATTCCTGAAGGTGGGGTATATCGGGAATATTTTGGGCAAAGTGATTATATTGATGTTGACAACTCGACCGGGACATTGGACGCCCAAAATGAGCAATATATAATGGAGGCCGGCGATGTATTGAAATCGACGGTCGTTACAAAATTGCGGTCGCCATTGTATAGTGTTACCCTTCGTGATAATGCCAGCATTATTGTTGATGAGAGTGCAATGACTTTGAGTGATCTTAGTCTGGGAGAGTCTGTATTCGGCGCAAGTGATTGCTCGATATATGTGACTTTCGACGACATTCACTGGACTTTGATAGAGAACGGGGGCACAATTTACAATCCTGAACCGACCGCGGATGATATATTAAAGTATAGGATCGAGGCTCATACTGCATTGACGATCGCAAATCCGCTGGAATTTGCAATAAATCAGTAAACAAACACAAACATTTACATGGATTTTCTTTGAAAATCCGTATAGGTATATAAACAAAAACCGAAAGGTTTATAAAGGAATTATTCCATAATATATTAATATAGACAAATGATAAAATTTGATAATGATAGACGGGGGCATATACAATGGTAACTTACACATTTAGTAACGGTACTCTTGCCGATGCCAATGAAGTGAACAAGAATTTTGAGGATGTTGAAGATAGTGTTGATAGCGCAAAAGCAGCAGCACTTGGTGCTACAGGAGGATTGTCTGCAGAATTAGCATATAAAGGTCAACAGGTTACAGGTTGGGAGAATGGAGATTCAACAGCTGCTGAGAAATATACAACAGCAAGTGGATTACAAGGAACAGTTAATACTGGAAGTACTACTGCAGATTTTAACAATGATAAATATATATTATCTTCATCTGGAACAACAACAAATGATGTATTTTGGTCAGGCTCAATTTCTAAACTTTATACTAGTAATATTAATGGAAAAAAAATTATTCCCACTACAACTATAATATTACAAAAAGTGAATTTATTATCTGGATTAACTTCAGGAATAGACGTTGCAGTTTTAGATTCATCTGGAACTTTATTACAAAAAGGTAACAGGTCAGGAAATATTGTTACATTTAATATTATGTTAGAAAGTGGCAAAACTTATCAAATCGTTAGTTATCCTGAAGGTTCGTCTTATGAACTTCCATATATAAATGTAATACCTACATATCCTATTAATAAAACTAATTTTGATATTGTTGGTGATAGAGGATTAGATAGAGAATCATTAATAAGTTCGGTAGATACAAAAACTGTTATTTTTAATACCTCAAGTTCAATAATCCATGATTCAAATACTCTTCCGATAGACGATGAAACTGATTCCTTTGTTTTACACTGGGCAGGAGATTTTCCAGCAGGGACAAGTGGAAGTTTTGATTTGAGTGACGGTTCAAGTACTGGAGATGGGATAAATGATACAACAAATGCAGCAACAGAAGACGATGAAACTGGTTCAGCATCTAATAGTTTAGGTTTGTATATTAATCCAAATGAAAAATGTAAATTAAAATCTGTATCTAAAAGAAGTTCTAGTACTGCCACAAGGTGTAGGCTTTTTACATCATCAGGTTCATTATTAAATACTGCAAGTTTTAGTGGAAATGTTGCAACATTTACTTCGCCCACATTGTTATTATCTGGAATTGATTATATAATAGAATGTGATAATTCAAGTTCGTCATATACATATACTAAAGATAACAATAATAATGGTGCTCATACATATACGTATCCAATAGTTGGAACATGTTTAGATTTAATAAAAGCCTCAAATAATCAAGCTGATGGAAGTACAGGAACAATTTATAATATTGCTTCAATCATTACAGAAACTGCAACTGAAAATCCTTCAATAAATCTACCAGTAAATACAACAACAAAGAAAACAGAAATAGTATCAAAAGGAAGTTTGACAAATGTTGATAATATAATAATTAAACAAAAATTAGCAACAACAGATACAAGTGTTACACCTACTGCAAAGGGCTGGGGACTTGTGAAACTATAGAACGATGGCGATGAACGACAAATACAACAAAATTGTCAACACCTTATTTGGTGGAGACATGGGGCGGGAGGCAAAGGTGCAGAACGACGCAATTGCGGCCCTTGCCTTGCGACAGGAGGCCATAATCGGCGCCCTGTCGGCGACAGCACAAAAG
>JAMOPB010000263.1 GCA_027064945.1 Candidatus Cloacimonadota bacterium | reverse complement strand
GATCGGCAAATTTTGCATATTCTTTATAAAGTTCATTCATTTCAATCGGATGTAATTCCAAAAGTGTAAGCCAAATATCATCTCTTTTTGAAATTGCCGCACCTTTTTTCAAAAGCATCATTGCCGGAACTTTCTGTCCTGCATCCAACTCTAAGATTGCCCAATTATAATACAAATCTGCATTCATCTCGATCTCTTCAAGTTTGGAAAAAATATCTCGCGCACTATCTAAGTTATCTGTCTTAGCATAACTGATAGCTGCTTGCATACTCGCATTATAATTTTGTTTCAGAGATTGCAAGGAGCTAAGTTGATTATAATTTGCTATCACATCTTCCCATTTTTCATTTTCAAAAAGATAATTTATTTTTTCCTTCAGGATCATTGCATTAATTTCATTACTCAAACTCATTGATAATAAATTATCCAGTTCCTGTTCTAAATCGGCAGAACCAAGCAACTCCGTGCACCAACGAATTCCGGCTAAACCATTTTTGATTATTTCCAAATCGTCGGTAATTGTAAAAAGCGATTTATAATTTTCCAGTGCTAATTGATAATTTCCTAAATTATAATAAGAATCCGCAATAGAAATTTGAACTTGTTTCAAGTTTGCGTCTTGTGCGAAATTTGTTTTATAGCGTTTATAAAGTTCAATGGCTTTCTGATATTTTTCTGCACTAAATGCCGCATTTGCAGCTTTTAGGATATAATTTTTTGCTTCCGGAGTTTCCGAAGATAACTGCTGATAATATTTTGCCGCTTCATCAAATTTTTTCATTTGATACAAGCACCAAGCTTTTTGTGATATCGCTGCTTCGGTTTCTTCATTGTTGGAAGCAAATTTTTCCGCTGTCACAAAATTTAAAAGAGCATCAGAATATTTTTTCTGTTTTGCATATAAATTCCCCTTTAGCATTTTTGCATCATACAAGTATTTTTCTTCATCGGGAATTGTTTGCAAAATGCTTTCGGCATAATCAAAATCATTATCTCTAAAAGCAATTTTTGCTAATCTAAGGTTTATAAAATTCTTATCAAAACCGGCTTGTTCAGCTTTGGTATAATATTTTTTTGCTACGTCATTTTTGGATTGTAAAAGATAAATTTCTCCAAGATAAAAATAACCGGCAGCAAGTTTATCACTATTTGGATAATTTTCTATCTGCTCGAATTTCTTGATTGCAGCCGGGAAATCTTTTTGTTCATAAAGTTGCAAAGCACGTTTGAAAATTGCTTGATCTCGGAATTTTTGATTAGCAGATTTTTGCAGATAGCTTTCCAAATATTTTTCAGCTAATTCTTGATTTCCCAATTGGTAATAAGTTTCAGCCAAAAGGTAATGTAATTTCTCGGAATTCTCAGCATCTAAATCGCTTTCTTCTGCGTGTTTAAAATGAATTAGCGCTTGCTGATAATCTTCTTTTTCAAAATATTTAAACCCTAATAAATATTGAGCTGATCCCCAAAATTTATTCCCTGCATTTTCTTGGATAAACTCAGTTAATTTGCTGATCGCTTCATCTGAATCACTTTCCATCTGAGCTAAGAAAAATTTACTATTTATCGCAATTTCTTCTATCATAGAATTTTGCAAACGATTAAAAATCTCGTATGATTTATTAGGATCAAAATCTTTATTTGCTAAAGCGAAGTAATATTGTGCTTTTTCATCTGTTAATCCTACCAAATAATCTCGTGCTTGTTGCATCTTCCCTGTGTGATAATAGCAAATGCCCAACAGCATTTTATATTTTGCAAAATAAGCTGAATCCTTTCTGATCTTCCTTATTGCTTTATCTAAAACTTGCTCATAATCACTATCTGTAATTTTTGCTTCCAACCATAAAATAATTGCATAATCGCGTCTTTCACCAGTTCCTTCGCGTAGAATTTTCTCAAATAATTGATCTGCCTTTTCTTGGTTATTCTGCGAAATATAAATTCTTAACTGTGCTGCTAAAAATTTTGTTTTAGCAATATTAGCCACATTATAAGCATCAATATAATATTTTAATGCCTCTTCATTATTACCCTTTTGCTCTTCTATCTTACCCAAAAAATAGAAAGCTTCCGAAATCTGATCGTGATGTGAAAATTCTTTTTTGAATTGC
>JAMOPB010000262.1 GCA_027064945.1 Candidatus Cloacimonadota bacterium | reverse complement strand
AATCTTAGGGCAAATAGGTCCGGGTATTTGGAATTGGGTTCGAGTAACTCTTCTTATTACTTCTATAATTGCCATGTTTATCGTATTGGTTGTACCTGAACATTTCTTGGAAGCTCACCTTTGGAACCATATTGTAAAAAAACATATTCCCCGAATTTTCTTATGGACATTTGCAACATTAATTCTTGTTGCTGTTTTGATGCATTTTGTAGATTTGGATAGTTGGGTAGCTCAAAATTTATGGTTAGTATTGCTTATAGCCGTTTTGATTGGAATAATTCCGGAATCGGGTCCTCACATGATTTTTATCACATTGTATGTTGCCGGAACAATTCCGTTAAGCATTCTTATTGCAAGTTCTATTGTTCAAGATGGTCATGGAATGTTGCCGTTATTAGCAGAATCTAAAAAAGCTTTCGTATGGGTGAAAGCTGTTAATATATTTGTTGGTTTAGCTATTGGAATAATCGGAATCTTGATAGGATATTAAATGAAAAAATTTCAAACAGGAAATGTGCTGACAATATCATTCGGCCATTTTATGCACGATGTATATACTTCTTTTTTGGCTCCAATTTTGCCGTTGTTGATCCAAAATTTAGGGATTTCGATGTATCAAGCCGGAATATTGGATGTAGTGCGAAAATTGCCTTCGCTTTTAAATCCTTTTATTGGAATAATCGCAGATAAAATATGTGTGAGATATTTTGTAATTTTAGCACCGGCTCTAACGGCAATCGGTATGAGTTTACTTGGAATAATGCCGAATTACTGGTCTTTAGTCGGCATACTCTTTTTAGTGGGAATTAGTAATACTTTGTTTCATGTTCCTGCTCCGGTAATAATTAAACAAACTTCGGCAAATCAAGTTGGATTAGGAATGAGTTATTTTATGCTTGGCGGAGAACTTTCCAGAACAGTGGGTCCACTTCTAATTACCGCTGCGATTAGTTGGTGGGGATTATCCGGTTCTTGGCGTGTGATGCCGTTGGGAATCTTAGCTTCTATTTTTCTTTTTTTTAAATTACGGAATATTCGTATTGTGCAGACAAAAAAAGAAAAGCAGACAGATCAGATAAAAGATACTCTGAAAAATGTTTTGCCATTATTAGGATTAATTTCAGCAATAACATTTTTTAGAACAGCTATGAAAATAGCATTAACTTTATTTTTACCAACATATTTACATCAACATGGAAATTCTCTTTGGTTTGCAGGGATCTCTTTGGCTGTATTACAATTTTCCGGAGCTGCCGGTACTTTTGGAGCTGGCTGGATTTCAGATAAAATAGGAAGGAAAAAAACATTGGTTTTTGCTACTATTGCAAATCCTATTCTGATGTGGCTTTTTCTCACTTTGCCGGAAATATTTAATCTTCCGATGCTTATTTTATTGGGATTTACACTTTTTGCTTTTGGCCCGGTACAATTAGCTTTGGTGCAAGATACAAATTCCCAGCATCCCGCCTTTGTTAACGGAATTTATATGACAATTAATTTTGGTATTGGCTCAATAATGGCGGTGCTAATCGGATTGGGTGGAGACCTTCTTGGATTGGATTTAACTTACAATCTTTGTATGATTTTAGCACTAGGTGCAATACCTTTTGCATTTTTTGTAAAAAAATAATTGCAGAAAAAATACTCTTTTAAAAAATAAGATATCTCTTGTCATCAAGTATAAAAACCAAGGAGGATATTTTGGCTAAGATTGAATGGACATGGAATAATCATCAGAATTATAATAAATTTGAAAATTCGGAAAAATATTTCCCGAAAGAAATTAGTAAATCAACAAGGAAATTCCATGATGGAATTCCGGGTTTCGAAATGTCTCCGCTTAAGAGTTTGCGCAAGATGGCAAAATACATTGGCGTTGATGGAATTTGGGTAAAAGATGAATCTTGCAGGTTAAATTTAAATTCATTTAAAGTTCTTGGCGGTTCTTATGCTATTTATCGTTTTTTAAAAAAACGTTTGGGTTTAACCGGAGAATTTACTTATGAAGAGATGATCTCCGATAAGATAAAATCACTTACAGGAGAAATTACATTTGCAACTGCAACCGATGGTAATCATGGAAGGGGAGTAGCTTGGGCTGCTAATAAATTAGGG
>JAMOPB010000261.1 GCA_027064945.1 Candidatus Cloacimonadota bacterium | reverse complement strand
AGAATTAGACCCTGTCATTGGACGTGATAAAGAGATTATGCGTGTGATAGAAGTTTTATCGCGTAGAAAAAAAAATAATCCTATTTTAATTGGATATCCGGGTGTCGGAAAAACTGTAATTGTTGAGGGCTTAGCTATTAAAATAGCAAATGCAGATGTACCTGAAACTCTTCTTCAAAAAAGAATATTACAACTTGAGATGGCTGAAATTGTTGCAGGCGCAAAATTCAAAGGTGAATTTGAAGAGAGAATCAAAGCAATAAAAGACGAAATTGTAAACTCAGGTGGTTCAATTATTCTTTTTATAGATGAAACTCATACTGTGATGAGTGGAATGAATGATGGATTAAGCGCATCCAGTATTCTAAAACCTGCTTTAGCAAATGGAACATTACAATGCATTGGAACTACAACATTTAAGGAATATAAAAAATATATCGAAACTGACAAAGCAATCGAAAGACGATTCCAACCGATTACTGTAAATGAACCAACTATTGAGGAAACAATCGAAATTCTTGAAGGAATTCGTCATAAATATGAAGCACATCACAAAATAAAATATTCTGAAAAAGCTATTCAAATGTCAGCAAAGCTTTCGGAAAAATACATTACAAATCGCTACCTACCGGACAAAGCAATTGATTTAATGGATGAAGCAGGAGCAAAAAAACATCTACAACTAATTTATATTGAACCGGATATCGGAATCTTGGAGAAGAAAAAGCAAAATTTACACGATCAACAAATGGAAAGCTTTGAAAATCAGGATTTTGCAAATGTTAGTAAATTGCAACAAGAAATTGAAAAAATCAAATCCAAATTAAATAAATTGCGAAAAGACTACGAAAATAAGAAAAAGAAAAACGGCGAAAATGTGACAGTGCAAGACATTGCCAATGTGATAACCAGTTGGACGGGTATTCCTACCAGCAAAATGCTTACATCTGAAGCAGAAAAATTGCTTAAAATGGAAGAAAACCTTCATAAAAGAGTTATTGGACAAGATATAGCTATTCAAGCTGTAAGTGATGCATTACGTCGTAATCGAGCCGGAATAAAAGATCCAAACCGCCCTATTGGCTCTTTCATCTTTTTGGGTCCTACAGGAGTTGGTAAAACAGAGTTGGCAAAAGCATTAGCGCAATATCTGATGGATGATGAGAAAAAAATTATTCGCTTAGATATGAGTGAATATATGGAACCGCATTCAGTATCAAAAATCATCGGTTCACCTCCCGGATATGTGGGCTACGGCGAAGGTGGTCAACTTACCGAACTGGTAAAAAGAAATCCCTATTCAGTAGTTTTATTAGATGAAATCGAGAAAGCTCATAGCAATGTATTCAATATCTTATTGCAATTGTTAGATGAAGGACATCTTACCGATGCACAAGGTGTAAAAGTATCATTCAAAAATACAATAATTATCGGAACTTCCAATCTTGGCGGCAGAGAAATTACCAGAGATATTCCCAAAATAGGATTTGAATCTACTATCGAAGAAGAAAAAAACTATCGTGAAATGAAAGAAGTGGTAATGACGGATGTAAAAAAATTATTCAAACCGGAATTTATTAATCGGCTTGATGATATCATAGTTTTCCATTCACTTACTTTGGATAATTTCAGACAAATTGTTAGCTTGGAATTAAACAAATTAGTGAAGCGATTAGAAGAGGAAGAAATTTCAATATCATTCACATCAGGAGTAAAGAAGATGCTCTTAAATTATGGATTTAGTGATAGTTATGGAGCAAGACCATTAAAGCGAGAGATAGAAAAAAGAATTGAAAATGAACTTTCTAAAATGCTTATTGCAGGAAAATTATCTCGTAATGAAAAATATGTTATAGGAACTAAGAATGGAAAAATTATCTTACAGAAATAGATGGAAGGGCTCTGAATTGAGCCCGTTTTTTTTATGAATGAATCTGATTTATTCCCATATCTAAAAGATTATCTTTTATCGAGCGGTTATAAAATTCGTGCTGAGGTAAATGATTGTGATATTGTAGCTGTTTTAGATGATGAATTGATTATCATAGAAATGAAAATGCGTTTGAATTTAGAGCTTATCATGCAAGCAGTTGATCGTCAGAACATTACAGACAGTGTTTAT
>JAMOPB010000260.1 GCA_027064945.1 Candidatus Cloacimonadota bacterium | reverse complement strand
CATTCCAAGTAATTGAATATTGTCCGGCAGCATAATTATCATCAGCCAAAGTTATAATTTTTTGCCCTTTGATATTATAAACTTCTAATTTCACATCACTTGAGTTTGCTAAATCAAAACTAATGGTTGTAGTTGGATTAAATGGATTCGGGTAGTTCCCATTTAATGCTGTTACCAGCGGAATATAATCATCTGCGTCATCTAAGATAATTTCAATTTCAACCGAATTAGAAGCTATGGATTCTCCCTCGGTATAAATTGAGGTAACATAATATTCATAAATTCCATTCACCAATTCTGCATCAAGATATTCCGTTGTTGCTGTATCAGAAATATCTTCTATGGCAATATTATTTCTATAAATCCTATAACCTATGTGATTACGTTCAGCACGAGCATTTGAATTATTTTCTTTCTTAGATGTTATGGAAGTTGCACTTCTTGAAGGGGATTCCCAAGTAAGAGTTACAGAACAGTTATCCACAAAAGCCTGTAAATTAGATGGAGGCACCATATCTTCCAATGCTAACAATTGGAAATCAAAATCAGTAACTTCTCCTGCAATAATTTCAATCTCAGATTCAAAGGTTTGATATCCGGGCAAACTGGCTGTTATAGTATGGGTACCGGGAATTACAGCCAAATAATAATCACCTGACTCATCCGGTTGAGTTGCCCAACCATCAATGCTAATTTGAACATTGGAAGGATCACCATCACCTGATAAACTAATGTTTCCACTTGCATAACCTAAAACTCCACCTGATCCGCCTGAAATTATTACATCATCGATATACCAGTTATTGATATTATATGAATTACCTTCCAAGTAAAAAGCTAATTGTAATTGTTGAGAACCAACATCCGGATTATCTACTTCCAATTCGATAGTTTCAGGTGGAACACTATTGGTAGGAGAAATATTCCAGATATCATTCCATGTTTCTCCTCCATCGCTTGTAGATTTCACACCAAGAGTATATTCACTTCCTGCAAAATCATTAACATAATGTTTAAATTCCAGAACTAACATAGAAGATCCCAAAGAGTTAATCACATTGGTAATTAGCAGACCTTCCCCATTAAACTGTGGAGCCCAACTCATACAAGCCTCAGGTGCTGTTCCACCGGCAGAATTGCTGTTACTACTATTCCAATTGCTTCCACCAATTCCTTCAGTTGTCCAACCGGTAGGAAGCCAAGAATCAAAATGTTCTTCAATTTGAACAGGAATTTGAGAAATAACTATAGAGGAAGTATTGGAAATATTTATTCCCAGATTTGCTGAAATATCCCATTCAAATTCTGCAATATGACCTATTTCAACATCTTCGTCTGCTGTGATTGGTAAAATTGCAGTAACTGTAGTATTGGGCAAAATATTGCCAATTTCATATTCTGTAGCATTCAAAGTTACAAAATCATCATCCATTGTTGCAGTTAGCACAGCATTTAATGCGCTTGTGCCACCTGTATTGGAAAAAACCAAAAGCAAATTAGCAGATTCTCCCGGATCTAAGATATTATTATCTCCATCATCAATATATTGACCTACAAAAGATAGTTCAGGTGCAAAAACATTGATACTAAAGGTTAATTCCCAATCTGCTTGCTCCGTCTCAATATTTATTGTAAATGGAATAGAATATCCATTAGGGCAATCTTCTGCTACAGTAATATTATATAATGTAAGATTATTAGCCGGGAATTCATTAGATACATCATTATAATCAGATGAATTTTGATTTATTGTTACATAAGGATCATCAGAAAAGATTGTAGCAGAAACATCAGTTGCAGGATTCTCACCCATATTTTTAATCAAAACAGAAAAATCTACGGTTTCACCATGATCAACCTGTCCATTGACATCATGTATCTCAACGCTATCAATAACCAAAAAAGGTTCTTCAAGTGGAACCGGCGCTTCTGTAAAGAAAATAGCTGTTTCATCTTCAAGTGGCATTGCAGCAGTTGGATATTCATTATAATAACTATATTCCAATCCAAAACTACCGGTTTGGTCTTCAATTCCTATTGTGGCATAAGCTCCGTGAGAAACACCACCGGAATAACTTCCACTATCTACATTATTAAACTCTTTATATTGAATTTTAATATTTCCATTCCCGCTTGTGGTTTGATAATAAACAGGATCATACAGAATCACTTGGAAAGTTTCATGATAACTGGCTTGATGCTGATTTTGCATTTCATCCCATTCAATGACAAATAAATTTTGAGCACTATTATAATGATAATACACATCACCGGTTAATAAATCATCCCAGAAAGCGGCAATCATTGGAGATGGTCCACCTGCACCAGGAATCGACCAGTTCATAAATGATTCTGATTCCACTACGCCCGGTGCAATCCAACCATTGGTACAAATTGTTATTTCGTCATAATCTTCGCCATAAAATCTGAATGTGAAAGGCAAATCTACTGTCGCAATATCACCATGATTACCATTATCACTTAAATTTAAATTTGTACCGATATTATTAATTTCCAACCAATCATATTCAGGAGCTTGATAATATCCGGTATCATTGCTATCATAACAAACATATCCATATTCATCAGGTCCAAGCGGATCGTTTACTGTTACTTCTCCAATTTCCACAAAGAAATGTAATTCCTGATTAAACCCATCTGCGTTTGTAATATTTACATGCATTGGATATTGAGCACCGGGTAATGAATTATTGTTACAGCTAATAGTAAAATCATCGCTTGTGTTTGTATTTGTATCTCCTACTAAGATTGTAGTAAATGCACCTTGATCATCAATTACAGAGATAAAATCATGATCCGAAACTAATATTGCATTTGAATTAGCCAAATCTATCCAGCCAATATTTCTTAGTGTAAGAGTAAGATTTGCTTGACCACCGGGATCAATTTCCGTGTTTACTTGCTCAATTAAAAGCGCAGCTCCGGCAATTGGTAAATTATAGTGATATTCTTCTCCTGAAATTTCAAAATCTAAGATAACTTCTTGTGTTCCCAATAATGTTTCATTTAATGAAATTGAGAAAACTGCAGTTTCTTGAGCTCCAGCTTCAATATTATCAATAGTAGCAGAATCTATTTGAATATCAACAAGAGGTTCTTCACAACTTAAATTCACAATTACATTAGAGTAATCGGTTGAACTATGATTTTCCAAAGTAACATTCAGATCCATTGTTTCACCCGGATTTGCTAAACCATCATTATTATCGTCATTTACAATTGTAACTAAATCCACAGCTACATTATTTGCAGCACCGCCCATATTGATTTGTCCCAAATGAGGAATATATCCATTAGCAGTTACAGTTAATTGAATAGCACCTTCTTCTCCATCAAGAACAGGTAAAAACACTTTACCTTCAGCATCTGTTATACCTGATTCAAAAATAACGTCATCGCCTTGCAATGCACAAACCCAAGCATTTTCAATAGGATTCCCATCATTATCTTCTACAACAACTTCAGCTAAATAGGTTCCAAGACTAATGCTACTATCATAAGTAACATTCATTTCCTCGGGTGTAGATGTCCATAATTCCAAACCTGGATCACCCATTAGATTGTTCCAATAAGAAAAAATATCCACTTTATTAGCCGGATTATCAGGATATGAATTATAAAGATGAAGTTTAGCACGAACTACACTATCCCCCATCCTGGAAATATTTTCATTAAATATTCCATAATAAATTCCTGCATCAACGCAATTATTAAAGCATGTATGAGTACCACTGGTAGCAACACCAATTGAACCGATTGCACCTTTTGGAATAGATGTAGTTCCGGCACGCAAAAAAACTTCTGAACGTGCTTCGCCATAACTTGAGTTGAATGTTCCCGTATCACAAGTTAGAATTGTTGCAAATGGTAATTGTGGTCCATTGTTCAAGCTTTCAATATCATCTACGTCAAATCCGCTCATACCAATATAGCCACGATAATTTGCATAAGACACACCACTATCAATTCCATCTGATAACCCATTTGCCCAACCACCATTATATACTTCGGTAATTTCAAAATTTGGGTTTTTCTGCATAATCATATCTGTAATATCTTGTTTAGTGTCTATGCAGGATGGACCTGAATGAGATGGATCTCCCACCATTACTGCACGTTCAAACCAATTAGATTCCATATAAGGAGCTTGTTCATACATCAATATTTTGTTTTTTATTGTTAAGAAATGACCTAAATTATCTATCGATAATCTTCCTAAAGATAGGTCAGCTAAAATGTCATCACCTTCCATCAGAGCATAAGGTTGATCTCCTGCTCCATTATAGCCGGACCAATTTTCAATAAATGTTGGAATATTATAAGAGCCGCCAACATCTCCAATCAAAACAACATATTCAGGAGGATTTTCCCAAGTATCATAAGCATTTTGAATATAATTCTTGATTGCCGTATTAGTACTCCCTGTCTCGGAGGTGCTTACTGTATGGACTTCAAAACCTTTTTGATGTTTCCAAGCTACCAGCTCATCCAAAGCATTCATTAAATCTGTATTATTCGGTGTAATAAAAAGATAGCACGGAGTTTGAAAATCTTCATCTCTATTATATGAAATTGCATCATAATTTAAGATAGATGCTTCATACAGTTTTTGGAAAGAACGTGAAATTTTCCTATTTGTAATTTTTTGATTTTCACCTTCTTGACCTATAGTTCTTACAGTTACCTTCATTTCAGATATAATTTCCAATTCTTTTGTTTTAGGATTATATCTAAAAGGATTAAATGTAACCGAAACAATTCTGTAATCTCTGAAAATGGCGGGAGTTCCCACTTTAGCTATTTTTTCCGGGAATACATCCCCATTATTATAGTATTCATGATTTATCTTAAAAGATCTATCAGGTTCAGAACTCTCACTTTGCAAAGCTTGGCGAGGATAAACCACAACGTCCGAAATTATCTCACTTTTATAATCATTCACTAAGATTTCCACATCACCATAATTTGGAATAGCAATCATCCTGGTAAATCTTGGAAGATTAGGCATTCCCTCAGCTATAATTTCAGATTCTCTATCATAAGAAATCTGTGTATAATCTATACCTTCATAATTTATTGAATTAATTTCATATCCGTTAAGTTGGAAATCAATGTTAGTTTCATCCAACGCTCTTGAACTATTTACATCAAATAACTTAGTAGAATTATTTACGCTCACCCATTCTGCCGAAAGGGAAACAAACAAAGCTAAAATCAGCAAAACAACAATTTTCTTCATACTTTACCTCACTTTTTTTTATTTGAGCAATTATTAAACTGCTTATCTATTTTTTCTTTCAGAAAAATTATTTTTTTTAAACGTGTAAGTAATCTTGATTAAATACAGGTGCATTAGAAGATTATACGATTATGTCGGTAAAACTACTTTATTCAGTTTTAATAAAAAGTGTGCACCAACTTTTTGGTTATCGATAACAGAAATTGAACCATTATAATAAGACATTGTTTCTTTTACAATGTGCAATCCCATGCCTGTATGACCAGATTCTCCATAAAAGAAACCTTCCTCAAATATCTTATCTTTGATTTCCTCAGAAATACCTTTCCCGTTATCCGAATATTTGATTTCACAAATAGTATCTTTGGAAGAAATTTCAATTTCTATTTTGGTAGCTTTGCCGTGAGTAATAGAATTTGAAATTAGATTACAAAAAACAGAATTTAATGTATCATCAGCATAAACTTTATCATTGCCTATGATATTAATATCAACTTTTGAAAATTTAGATATTATTTTCCCAAACATTTGTTTAAGATCTATAATATCTAAATTCTTATTTGAATCAATAGAGGTTTCGTAATTTCGATAACTCTTTATAGTTTCAAGACTCTGAGATATTTTCTTACTAATTTCATCGAGCATAGATTTATCTCCTGTTAATTTGAAAATTTTAACAGCGCTATTGATTGCTATGAAATCATTTGAAAGATCGTGACGGATGATTTTATTCAGCATTTTTAATCGCTCTTTCCCGGTCTTTAGTTTATTTTCTACTTGTTTACGTTCTGTTATATCACGTAGAATCAGTTGTACTGCATATGTTTTACCGGATTTAATTAACGGTTTATAAGTTAATTCAACAAAGAAAGGCCTTCCTTTTCGAGGTTTGAATAAAAATTCAAAAGTACCGCTCTTGGGATTTTTCTGTACTTCTTCAAAGAGTTCTAATGCTCTTTGAAGGTCTGTTGGATCTGCTAAATATTTTGAAAAGTGATTCCCAATCTCTTCAATGTAATTATAACCACCGAATTGTTCAATAGATGGGCTTACATACAATAATTCTCCTGTTATGGAAATCCTTACAACTACATC
Organism: Candidatus Cloacimonadota bacterium; assembly: GCA_027064945.1. GTDB lineage: Bacteria > Cloacimonadota > Cloacimonadia > Cloacimonadales > TCS61 > DAOWES01. The sequence goes on along the minus strand of JAMOPB010000260.1, from coordinate 37,539 downwards.
CTTCATTATCTCTGTTAATGATTGGAATTTTTCTTTGCTTTTAATTAACTCTTGTTCTGCCTTCTTACGTGCAGTAATATCTTTTATTGAGGCTACTCTTATTAATTTGTTTTTATAATTAAAAGTTTTCCCTTTAATTTCCAGATTAATTTTTTCTCCATCTTTCCCGGTAGCAACTATATCGTAAGCTAGTTCTAAATTAGATTCCATATTCTCCGTTATTAATTTCTTCCATTTTTCATCAATAATATCAGCTTTACTATAATCCTGTATTTCCTTCAAAGTATAACCGGTAATATCAGTCACTTTGTCATTCATATCAAAAATTTTACCATTTTCGGAAAAAAACAGACCTTCAAAAGTTGCTTCGGAAAAAGCTTTAAAACGTTCTGTGTTTTCTTTATTCTCATTTTGAATACTCTTTATTTGTTTATTTAATAGAAACGACACAACAAAAATAATTATTGAGAAAAACGATAGTAATAGTAAAAAAACATACGTATTAATTGCTCTTATCTTTTCCTTATGCTTCTTCAAATGATAGATCTTCTTATCAACTTCGTATATTATCTTACTAATATCTTCGATTGCTCTTTCATAAAGAGTATGTAACATCATTTCTTGGTAAATAGCTTCTTTTTTAAGATGTTCCTTTTCACTTGCAAATTCAGGATTTGAAATTTTTTCTTGAATATCCAAGAGTTCCTTAAAACCTGTTTTTATAGACATAATTTTAGGAAGAAGATCAATTACTTCCAATACAATCCCTTCATCAGCAGGTTTTTTGTAGGTGATTATTCTATTTCCCATATCACGTTTTGCTAAATTTAATCTATATATATAATTATATTCTCCCCCATTTTGAAGGATTGAAAGAAGTTTTAAAGTTTGATTACAGATCTCATTATTTTTTTGTTTGTACATATCAAATGATAAAGGGTTTGATGATTTTAATAAATGTGTAATCTCCAGATGGCTTTTATTAATATTCCTTGTAATTAACTCACCAATTTCCAATTTAGCAATTTGATTATTGATCTCAGTTTCCAGCTTTCCAACATATACTTTAAAAAAGAACAATTGGGAAATAGTTATTATTATTAAGGAAGTTATGGATAAGATAACAATAAGAACAACTTTGCTTCGGATTGGATCTTTTAATGATGAAATCATTTATAATCTCCTATTGCCCAAAACCGTATTTTCGGAAAATCTCTTTTCCCTCTTTACTTCCTGCAATTTCCATAAACCTTTTAGCAATTTCAGGATATTTTGATGTTTTTAATGATCCGATTACTAATCTTTTCTTATTGGCATATTTTTCGTCGATCTTTATTGCTGTTACATAATCTTTGTTTTCCTCCCATTGTGAAACTGCATACCAATTTATAACTAAATCAGCTTCTTTATCTTTAAGAACTCGGAATAAATCTTTGGAATCTGTTGTCAAAAATAACACATTACCAAGAACTTGTTTGTATATTCCTTTTTTGGTTAGAATTTTCTTTGTCTCTTTGCCAATACTGCCACTTTCAGGGTTTCCAATTACAACCGCATAATCTTTATTTGTGAAGTTATTCAGATCAGATGAGATATTTTTCGGATTACCTTTTTGCACCATAATAGATGCCCTGTTGCAGCCTACAAAAACTGTATCAGCAATAAGATCTTCCTTGTAACACTGCTTTATATAAGATTCGGAACCAGGTAAATAAAGATCGCCTATCTTGCTTAATTTTAGTGATGTTAATAAATTGCCTGATCCGCCTTTAGTAACCAGAATATTACAATCATATTCTTTTTCAACAATTGTTTTTATCTCCATAATTGGTTGGATCAACGTAATTCCGCAATAAATTAGAAGTTCCTTAGGTTTATCGGGTTTCTTAGTACAGGAAGTCAGTATTAATAAAAATGCCATTAGTATAAAAACTATTTTTCCATTTCTCATTATTAACCTCCTAAGTCTAATTTTATTTCGACATCCCACATTTTATATGCATCTACTTACTTGAAACAAAAAATCATTAAAACCGTTTTGGTTTCAAACACCTATCTAAAACATCAGAATTGTTAGGATTTGTCTATTTATTTTTTTTATTAAACCATTGGTATTGAAGATATCAGCTTGAAGATTTATTTAGCAGGTTTTTGTAAGATAGTTAACAATAGTAAATCATCAGATAATAAAAAGGTGCTCTATCGCAAATGATAGAGCACCTTTGATATCTATTACAATGCTATTTTAAGAGCATCATTTTCTTAATTTCGGCATAATCATTAGTGGACATTTTATAGAAATAAACTCCTGAAGCAACATTTCTATTAGAAGCATCTTTACCATTCCAAGTAACTGAATGTTTGCCTGCAATATAATTATCATTAACCAAAGTTACAATTTTTTGACCTTTGATATTATAAACTTCTAATTTCACATCACTTGAGTTTGCCAAATCAAAACTAATGGTTGTAGTAGGATTAAATGGATTCGGATAGTTTCCATTTAATGCTGTTACCATTGGAATATAATCATCAGCATCAGATTGCTCTGTAGTTACAATATTTGATGGTAATGATTCACCTTCGCTGTAAAGAGCAGTAACATAATATTCATATACACCACCGGGCAAACCTTGATCTGTATATGACGTTTCTGAAGATGCTACATCAATCACAGCATATCCATCGCGATAAATTCTATAACCGATTAGGTTTCTTGTAACCGTAATTACTTCACCTGTTTTTTCATCAATTCCAATATCAAAATTTCTGCTAGCGGGTGCATTCCAATTCAAGATAGCAGAACTTCCTTGAACAGTAACTGTGAGATTAGTAGGCACACCTAAAGTTGAAATTTCCACTAGAGTAAAATCTTCAGAATAGATATCTCCTGCTTCTAACTCTATATTTTCTATTGTTTGAGAAAGATAACCATCTAAAGTTATCACAAGGTTATTGATGCTAGGAATAACAGGCATATTAAACGAACCGTCTTCATTTGGATGAGCAACATTTTCGCCAAATTGCAATGTAACATCAGCAACATCAGCATCACCTGTTTCTAATTCAATATTTCCTTGGATAAATGCAATATCTGCAACGCTACTTCCACCTGGGAAAATAATATTATCAACCCAAGCACAATCGGAATTTGAAGATACACTTCCATCTTTTGTATATTCCCATTTAAAAGTTCTATTTCCGGCATTTACATCATAAGTTACTGTTTCCCAATTTTGGTTTCCACTCCAACTATCTTGTTCTGATCCATCAATATAAAATCTTAAGAAATCATAATTACCTTCTGAAGAAACTTTATAATCAAATGTAATTGATCCGTTATTAGGAATATTTAAGGCAAGTTCCATACCTGTTTGCTGATTATCAGTAATTGTTCCACTATGTGCAGAATACTCACCATCAGAAGCTTCATTTGATATATTCCAATTTGCTGAACCGGTAAACTGCCAATCGAAGCTATTGAAATCACCTGATTCAAAGCTTTCTACCATTAAACCGATAACTACAGAAAATTCACATTCATTATTATAATCATCAGCACCGGAAATATTTGCAACCACAGGAATAGCCAAACCTATAGGTGCATTTTCTGAAACTGTTACATTAAAAATTCCGGTAACAATTGATAAACCGGGAATTGTTCCTGCTTCAAAAACAGAATTGTTTATCGTTAGATTTGCATCATTTTCACTTAATTCAATAATGGAATTTTCAAGTGGAATTAATCCAATATTTTCAAAAGAAACAACTATATCGGCTGTTTCACCGGGATCTAACATTCCATTATCTTCATCATAAATTGCGATTGATTTATATTGAATATCAGGCTTTCCAATTGCTAATGAAAAATGTAGCTCAAATGTATTTAAATCAGTTTCTACTACAAGTGTAAAACTAGCAGAATAGTTATCTGGAACATTGTCACCAACTGTAATTTCAAATGGAGTATTATTTACAGCTAAGATTGAATTAGAAATATCATTATAATCAGATTCACCATTATTGATAGTAATATATGGATCGTTTGAGATAAGTTCAGCAGAAACACCTGTTGCCTGATTTTCTCCCAGATTGCTTAATAAAACATCAAATTCTACATTCTCATTTTCACTTAAGATGTTGGTATCATTTGCTAAATTAACCTCTGAGATCACTAAATATGGTTGCTCAAGCATAACAGGCGATTCAGTGAAGAAGATAGCTGTCTCGTTACTAAGTGGCATTGCAGCAGTAGGATATTGATTATAATATGAATATCCAATACCTGTGTTTCCATCAAGAGATTCAATACCTATTGTAGCATAAGCTCCATGAGAAACTCCACCACCATAACTACCGGCATCCACGTTATTAAATTCTTTATATTGGAATTTAAAATTACTATTGCCGCTTACTGTAGGATATGCCATTTCATCATATAAAATAACTTGGAAAGTTTCTGATGAAGATTGCTGGTATTGGTTTTTATAATTATCCCATTCAACAACAAAATAATTATTACTTGAATCATAATAATAATACAAACCACCGCCGGAAGACATCAAATCATCCCAGAATGGTGCTATCATAGGTGATGGACCACCTGGACCCGGAATTGGCCAGTTCATATAGTTTCTACTTTCGGTTACTCCCGGAGTTATCCAACCGTTTGTACAAACAGTTATCTGATTATATTCTTCCCCATAGAAAGTGAATGTAAATGGAAGATCGATTACAGAAATTGCTCCTTGATTTCCATTGTCTGAAACATTTATTTCCGTTCCGATATCATTTATTTCTATCCAATCATACTCCGGAGCTTGATAGTAATTTATATCATTCATATCATAGCAAACATATCCACCGGCGTCCGGACCAAGCGGATCAGTTACTGAAACTTCACCAACTTCTATAAAGAAATTCACATCTTGTTGGAAACCTTCAGCATTTTCCAGATGTAAAATCATTTCATGTTGCGTACCGGGAAGAACAATGTTATTTACCTGCACAGTATAAGTATTTGAAGCATTTGAAGCTGTATCGCCTGCTAATATTAAGTTATAAAAACCTGAGTTATCGGTCACATTGATAAAATCATTTGCTGATTCTAATGTTGCTTCAATAGATTCGGCATCAATTGTTCCTATATTTTCTAAAACAATAGGAAATGATGTTATTTGGCCAACTTCAAAATCTGTATATATTGAGTTAAATATAATATTTATACCCGTAACAGGTAAAAGTATCATATCTGTCCAGTTTCCTGCGATATCAAAATCTACTTCAATATCATAATTTACAGGAGTATTAGCAGCTAAGGAAGCATTTACTATTGCTGTAGCTGTTCCTCCGGCCGGGATATTCCCGAAATCTACTTCTGTAGAATTTATTGTAAGATATTCATTTTCAGAACTTACTTCCACAACAACATCAGATTCGCTTGTTGAACCAAGATTTTCTAAAGTTAGCTCTATATCGAAAGTTTCACCCGGATTTGCATAACCATCGTTATTACCGTTTGAATCATCGACACTGAAACTATTAACATTTACAAAAGATGTTTCAGTACTAACATTTATAGTTCCTGAATGAGCAATATAATTTGGTTTTGTTACTGTAAGAATTATTTCGCCTTCAGTATCTGCATTTATTTCCAATAATACATTACCGTTTTCATCAGTATATGCAGTTTGGAAGATTTCATCTTCTCCCATAACAGCACTTACCCAAGCATCTTCTATAGCCAATCCATTTTCATCTGTTACATTTACTTCCAAATAATTTGTTCCAACCGCAATATTAGAATTATATTCTACCTGCATGTTTTCAGGATTTCTTGTCCATAAATCAAGTCCCGGATCTCCCATCAGATTTATCCAATATGAGAAAATATCAACTTTGTTTTCCGGATTATCAGGATAAGCTTCATACAAATTTAGTTTACCACGTAAAAGCGCATCGCCCATTCTAAATATATCATCATTGAATACACCATGATAAATACCATAAGTTACTGAATTATTGAAACATGTATGAGTACCACTGGTTGCAACACCAATTGAACCGATTGCACCTTTCGGATTTGAAGGTGTACCCACGCGTAAGAAAGCTTCAGTACGAGATGTTCCTGCATAATATGTTCCTGTAGCACAAGTTAAAATAATTGCATAAGGAAGTTGAGGTCCATTATTCAAATTTGCAATATCAGATACGTCAAATCCACTCATGCCAATATAGCCACGATAGTTAAGATATGAAGCACCATTATTTACGCCTGATATAATGCCATTAGCCCAGTTACCTGAATAGGTCTCATCTAATTCGAAATTGCTATTATAATTTAGAATCATATCACCAATTTCTTGGTTTACATCAATTGTAGTTTGCCCTGAATGAGATGGATCTCCTACTAAAACTGCTTTTTCAAACCAATTGCTATCGGTATAAGGAGTTTTCTCATAATAGAAAATCTTGTTAATAATTGTTTGAAATTCCATTAAACTGGAAATTGAAATTCTTCCTATAGACGCATCTGCTAAAATATCATCGCCTTCTAATTGTGTGTAATGATGATCACCACCGCCACTATATCCTGACCAACTTTCTGACCAATAAGGAATGTTAAAAGTTCCTTCTGCATCACCAATTAAACAGATATATTCAGGTGGATTTTCCCAATTGTCATAAGCATCTTGAATATAAGCTTTGATTGCTGTATTTGAATTTCCAGTCTCAGATGTATTTAAAGTATGAACTTCAAAACCTTTTTGATGTTTCCATTCAACCAATTGAGTTAAATATTCTTCAAGATCTGAATTATTCGGATAAATAAACAAGTAAGATGGTATCTGATATTCAGCATCTCTGTTAAGTTTTATTGCATCATAATTCAAGATAGAAGATTTGTATAAATTTTGGAAAGAACGTGATGGTTTACGATGAGAAGTGATACTATTTTCACCACCTCTTCCGTTCACATTTATTTCCACAGAAATATCTGTGATTATTTCTAATTCTTTTGATTGTGGATTATAGCGGAAAGGATTTATAGTTACAGCTACAATTCTATGGTCACGCATAATAGCAGGAGTTCCTACTTCAACTTGATTAGAAGGGAAAATATCTCCTGATTTATAATATTTATTATTTATTTTAAAGCTACGATCATAATCTCCATTTTCAGCAATTAAAGCTTGTCTTGGATACACATTAATATCTTGTACTGTTTCAGAATTTGAATTTAAGATTTTATATGAGATTTCACCTTGATCAGGTATAGCAACTAATCTGGTAAATCTTGGTAAATCAGGCATTCCTTCTTGAATAATTCTTCCTTCATTTTCATGGGAAATTTTAGAAAATTCTATTCCGTTTTCTTCTACTGATTCTAAATTATAACCATCAAGCATAAAACTTATGGTTGTGGTATCTAACGAACGTGTGCTGTTTGCCTCGAACAATTCACTTGATTCATTTACATCTACCCATTCTGCAAAAAGCGAAATTGTGATTAACAAAAATAATAACAATAATTTTCTTTTCATACCTTATCCCTTATTTTTTTTTATTCAGGGTCTATTATCATAACCTGAACAGTTTTTTTATCTCCAAACACAGATATCTCTATCTCAGCCAAACCAGGTACATCTTTTTCATAAAAATATACTTTAGCTATCCCATTTTCATCAGTTTGATCATCTATTTGAGTTTCGGTTCTTTCTTTCGTGCCAATTCTCATTAGACCACCGAGATCTGTTTTAAAACGAACATTTTCTCCTAAAGGATGAGAACCATCTTCATCAATAATGGTAACAATAATTTCCGAACCGTTCTGTGTATTGCCTGTAACAATTTCAACCGTATCATTTTCCACATAAACATTTTCAATAATGTTTTCCTTAATTTCCAATGAACGATCATCACAACCAAAAATGGCTATAACTACTAAGCCTAGAAAAAATGTTAGTTTGACGAGTTTCATCTCAGCTCCTTATTTTATTAGTAACATCTTTTTTGAAATGATAAAATTCGAACTCCGGATTTTGTATAAATAAACACCCGAAGTAACTTGCTTCAAGTTGTTATCCTTACCGTCCCAATAAACATTATGTTTACCAGCTTCAAATTTATCTTCAATTAAATTTCTCACCAATTGTCCTTTAGAATTATAAATCCTCACATTTAGTTTTTTTGCAGAAGCTAAACTAAAGCTAATATTGGTTCCGCAAGATCTACTATCAGCTGAATTACCAAATGGATTTGGATAATTAGTCACATTTTGTAAGGTTAGTTCATTTCCTTCTGCAGATGAAAAAGTTTTATTTAGAATTCCCGAGAATATGGCAAAAGATTCAAAGTTATTTGTATATCTGCTTTTAACAGCATATTTATAATATCCTTCCTCAACTGATTGCCAAGTTTCATCAGCATAGGTTGTATCTGTAATAGCCTCTGTAACCAAAACCCAATCATCAGGATAATTTTCATCGCCAGCTTCCAAACGATAAATATTATAACCTTCAAAAGATCTATTTAAGTGAGTGATATCACGTCTTGGAACAGGTGCACCATAATTTGCTCCTGTAACCCTTAGCAACATATTTTTTCTCACATTATATTCTTCCATAGCAAACCATGTATCTGAAGAATCAGTATAATTCTGAATGGCAAAATGAGTGCCATCTTGATATTCATATGGAGCGCCTACTCCATCATCTAAAGCGATATCAGTATAAGTACCGTTAGCACATATACCTACAAAAAACCCGCCTGGAGCTGCAATTGGCTCCGGAATAATGTGTGTATTCCATTGATTATCGGTATTGAGAATAGTTCCTGAATTGTATAAAATATTAGATTGATCGGGCATGCCATCTTCATTTAATCCAAAAATCAGTAATTTCACAGAGCTATGATTATGACTATCTGTAAGAAACCAACTAATTTCGTTCAAAACACTATTGTATTGATGCAAAGCACCCAACACGCCATTATTGGTATTTAATCCAACAGAGGTAACCGGTTCGCCATCATCATATCTAAACACAGATCCACCAACTCCGGGTGAATTCCAAGATATTGTAGCAATAGATTCATCCTCGTTTTGAGTTGCAGTAACATTACTTGGAGGTACTGTAGGTTCTACAACAACCAAATCACCTAAATCAATATCTTCATCTTCCACTTCAACTTCCGATGTATAATCTTGATATCCTTCATAAGTAATAGTTAGCTGATAAATTGCATTTGTATAAACATTATTAAAATTGAAAGTTCCTGATTGATGAGTAGTATATTGATATTCTGTTCCTCCTGAGAGAGTTACCACAGCACCTGCCAAAGGAGTATCAAGATCATCAGAAGTATATACAGTTCCGGAAACAGATATAGTATTCCATTCTGAAATTGTGAAATCTAATTCAGTAGTTTCATCTTGGATAATTTCAACACTATGAGTATCGGAATCATATCCATATTTGTTTGCAGTGAAATCATGTTCACCAACAGCAATATCAGGAAAATAATAGTGTCCGTTTGGCTCTGATATGACAATTGCACTAACATCATCTGATGTAATTTCCACTCCACCTACCGGAGTTCCATCCTGATCATAAACATACCCTTCTAAAATTCCTTTCGGACCTGTGTAGAAATTGAATTTAACATTTGGATAATATTCATAAGTATAGCTTTCAAGAATCGATTCAGGATCATAAGGATCATATTCTTCTACATTATCTCGATTATATCTTGTTCTATCTTCATGCTCAGATACAGAAGATTCATCGTGAATAAAATTAAAAGTTCCTGTATGTGATGAAGTAAATGGATTATATACTAACATAACCAAATTTCCACCACTATATTCATAAGATTCATCAAATTCAATATTTACCCAGTTATTTTGAGAATCTCCAACAAAATAAGGAGTTCCATCATAAACCAATTGTAATTCATCAGCAAAGATAAATCCCGTAGATAAATTTTCTTGAGTAGTTTCTCCTAACCAAATTTGTATATTCTCATCAGAAATACCATCAGAAAAATTGTATTGGAATTCAAGACTTGTCATAGTTCCTTCTTCCATAGCAATTTCATCGGAAAAATATAACATTTCAGTCATTGAATTTGCATAAGAAAAACTTGTAGGAGTTTTATTGTCTCCTGTAGTACCATTTCCTACTTGAATCTCAATAATTCCCGGAGGGAAAACATGAGTTGGAATAGCGCTACTGAAATCATTCGCATTATTTTCATCGTTATTAAGAACAACTCCGGCACTAATCATCACAGTGTTATCTTCTTCGGAAGCCGGAACATTCCAAGGAATAGAATGAACTCTTGTTTCTTCAAAAGCTAATGCCTGATTAATAGAAATTGTTTCAATTTCATCATTACCATTATACAATACGACATCATAAGAATTCACTGTGTTATAACCGGCATTTTTTACAGTAATATCATAAACTGCTATTGAACCAACATTGGTAAAGGCAGGACCTGCAATAGATGAACACGCCATATCATCATCATAGATAAATGTTGTAGGAAAGGTAATATCATCTATCCAACCTGTATCTTGGCCAGAACTCACACTACTATCTTTTTCATATTGCCATTTGAAAGTATGGTTACCCACAATAACATTATTTGTAACTTCTTCCCAGCCGGTTTCTCCGCATAGCTCAGCAATTTGCATATCATCAATATAAAATCTCAGCCAGTCATAGTTATTTTCACTACTAGTTTTCCACCAAAATGATATTTGACTGGCATCAGTTATATCAAGAGTAATAGACAAGCTACTCATTTGGCTATCACTAATATCTCCAGCTTGAGCACTATAGCTACCACTATGAGTTTCTGAACTTGAGATTATCCAATCTGCAACACCTCCAAAAGTCCAAGGATTATTGCCAAATCCGCCAGATTCAAAATCTTCCACATTTTGAGCATATAAAAATGCAAAAGAAAATAATATAAATAAAACATAAACAATTCTTTTCATAAATCCTCCCTAAATTGTCATAATAAAATCAAAAAACTTCATATATAAATTTTCTAAAAATCTTCCGCCAATAAGATAAAAAAGCGAAGCAGAAACTAAAAATGGTCCAAATGGAAAATGCTTTTCAGGATCGTGTTTGATCATAACCAAAATAATCAACGCGAAAACAGAAGCTAAGAATGTAATTGCCAGCACGCCCATCCAACCGCTAAATGCACCGATTGCAGCCATAATTTTTATATCACCTCCACCAAGTGCTTCTTTTTTTCTTACTTTAGAATAAAATTCGCTCACTATCAGAAAAAGCAAAAAACCTGTCGCTCCACCGATAAACGATTCGAACAAACCATTAATATTATTTTGTAAAAAACCAAAAATTAATCCTATAAAAAGAAGCGGAATAGAAAGCACATCAGGAATAATTTGATTCTTGAGATCTATAAAAGCAATAATAATTGCAAAACTTGCAAAAATAATTTGAGAAAAAAATGTAATTGAAAATCTTGAACCATTTACATAAAAAATAAACATAAACAAAAGCGGTGTAATTAGCTCTACTAAAAAGTATGTAATGGATATAGGTTGTCCACAATCAGAGCATTTACCTTTAAGAAAAAGCCAGCTAAATATTGGAATATTGTTATGATATTTAATTGCTTTTCCACAATTTGGACAGTGAGATTCTGTTAATAAAGATTCTTTTAGCGGTATTCTGGAAATACACACATTAAAGAAACTGCCAAAAACTGCACCAAAAATAAAGATAAATATATAAATTATGATAAGCTCAGCGATCATTAAAATTCTCCGATTTATATTTAAGAAGCAGGGGTTTAAAATTCGCTTTTAAACCCCTGATCTATTATTTTCTTACTTCCTACTATTTTGCACCAGAACTGATAGCACGTCCCAGATTGAAAATTGGAAGATAAATAATGATAATGATATAACCAACCACCGCTGCCATTACAATGATTAGCATAGGCTCTATCAATGATGTCAAACGATCGATTACACTATCAACTAATTTTTGATGGAAACTTGCACCTTTTGCAAGCAAGTTATCCATATCTCCTGTATCTTCACCGGTAGCAATCAATTGTAATAATGTAGATGGAAAAACGCCAGTTTTACGAAAAGCTCCGGCAACTGAATATCCTTCTTTCACATATTCACGTGCATTTTGAATAGCTTTTTCCACTACAGCATTTTGTACTACATTTTCCACTAACTCCATTGTTTCCATAATTGGAACACCGGAAGCCATCAGGATACTAAATGTACGAGCAAAGTTACTCATTATTGAGTTTTCTTTCAGATAACCGATTACAGGTATCTTCAAAATAAGTTTATCTAAAATATATCTACCTTTATCAGACAAATAGAAAAGGAAGAATGCTATGATAACACCAATAATTCCCAAAAATGTAAGGAATGCATGTTCTCTAACCACATTACTAATAGCGATAGCTGTAACGGTAGCTGCAGGCAAATCTGCATTAAAACTATTATAAACACCAGCAAACATAGGAATGATAAAAGCAAATAAGCCCCAAACCACAAATGCTAGGAATACTAAGATAAATGCAGGATAGGCCATTGCTCCTGATACTTTACGTTTAGTATCTTCAAGCTTTTCCAGATATTCAGAAAGTTCATCTAATACTGTATGCAATGTACCTGAAACTTCACCGGCTTTTACCAATGAAATATAAAGCGCATTGAATACACCGGGATGTTGTTCCATCGCTTCAGAAAGACTATATCCTTTTCTGATATCGTCAGAAAGTTTTTTTAGCACCTTCTTGAACTTTTTGTTTTTCTCGCCCTTTTCTAAGTTCTGTAATGATTTCTCAATGGTTAGACCGGCAGAAAACATTGTTGCCATCTGACGAGTGAAAAATACAAGAACTTTTAATGAGACACCAGTTCTAAATTTATAGAAAGCAAACATTAACTTTTCAAATAGTGACATTTTATTACGTGATGAACCTTCTTTTTCCGGTTTCACGTTAATGATTACACTACCTTCCTGAGTTAATTTATCAACAGCCTCATCCATTGATCCGGCTTTGACCGTACCTTCTACACGAACACCTTTGGCATCTTTTATTATATATCGAAATCCAGCCATAAATTTTCCTTATAATTTAATAAATCCGCAGTGCTAAATAGTTAGCACTGCAATAATTTTATTAATCAGAGATAGTTAATTTAATAACTTCTTGAATTGAAGTAATTCCAAGTTTCATCCTAGCTACAGCTGCATCATGCAATGTTTCCATTCCATTTTCCAATGCTTTATCTCTAATAATATCTTGGTTCTTACCTTCAAATATCAATTTTCTTATCTCTGAATTTAATTCCAACATCTCAAAGATACCTGTTCTACCTTTATAACCAGTATTGTCACAATGAACACAGCCAACACCTTTTTTGAAGTTGATATTTTTTGCTTCTTCTTCACTAATTCCTGCCAATTGCAGTTCCTTATCTGTAGGTTTGTAATCTGTAATGCAATTTGGACAAACTTTTCTCATCAAACGCTGAGCCATCACCAAATTCAATGATGAAGCCACTAAATATGGTGCAATTCCAATATCTATCAAACGAGTGATAGTAGCAGGTGCATCATTAGCGTGCAATGTAGAAAATACCAAGTGACCGGTAAGTGAGAATTTCACAGCAATATCTGCTGTTTCTTCGTCACGAATCTCACCAATAAGAACAACATCAGGGTCTTGGCGTAATACAGAACGAAGTGCTGAACCAAAAGTAAGACCGATCTTCTCATTAGCTTCGATCTGAGTAATACCATCAAGACGATACTCTACAGGATCTTCCACTGTGATAATGTTGTTTTCGATATCCATAATCTCTTTTAGAGCAGCATGCAAAGTGGTAGATTTACCACTACCGGTAGGACCGGAAACTATGTTAATTCCATAAGGACGTTTAATCCATTTCTTGAACATAACAAGGTTAGCTTCTGTAAATCCAAGACTTGTAAGACTAAATCCAAAATCACCTTTATCCAAAAGACGCATCACAACTTTTTCACCTGTTACGGTAGGAGTAATAGATACACGAACATCCACACTTTTGATAGATGTTTTTAATGAGATATGACCATCTTGAGGTAATCTACGTTCAGCAATATTCAATTTTGACATTACTTTTACAATGGATACAAGACCGGCATGCATTCCAATAGGAGAAGTCATAACTTCACGTAAAGCGCCATCAATACGGAAACGAACTCTTGTTTGCTTAGTTAATGGTTCAATGTGAATATCTGTACAATTAGATTTGATAGCTTCTGTAATGATCAGATTTACCAATTTCACAACAGGAGCATCAACTTCTTGACTTGAGTCGATTGATATCTCATTCTCTTCTTCATCAACAGCTACAAAATCGAAATTTCCTACAGCATCATCTACTTGAGATGAAGTTCTAATACTCTTATAATACTTTTCCAAAGCATCAGTAAGAGCAGATTCACCGATAAGAGTAGGAATCACATTCTTTCCAACCATTTTTTGCAAACTATCTTGGATAACGACATTTTCAGGATCTGTCATAGCGACAATCATAGAATCTCCGATATCTCTGATAGCAAGAACTCTGTTTTCGACAGCAAATGGTTCCGGAATTAATTTCACTATATTTTCATCAAGCTCAAGTAACTCGCTTTCACGAATCACATCACACTCCAGCTGTTGCTGGAGTGCGCTGAGCAATTCATTCTCTTTTAAGTAACCCAACTTGATAAGGGTTTCACCAATCTTAGTACCAAAGTTGTTTTGTTTCTTTAAACCTTCTTCTAATTGTTGATTATTAATGTAACCTTCATGTACTAAGATTTCTCCAAGTTGTGCAAATTGTGGGTTAAAAGCCATTATTACTCCTTAGTCAACATAACGGAACAGGATAATATTCGCGTTAGCATTTGTATTTGTTCCGGGAATAGTAATTGTTATATTTGCAGTAGTAGTACCAGGACCTGTTTGAGATGGAGCAGGGCATTCGATTTTATAGAAAGAATAAGGTTTTGTTAATCTACCACCAATACCATCTACAAAATAGGTAACACCTTTGTAACTATTATCGTTATCTTCTAATTCATAACCAAGATCAACTATAGCAGGAAGATCAGGTTCAGGCTCTGTTTGAAGCTCAGGATATCCTAATGTTCCGGTAGCATAGATTAATTGCTTATTGATTCTATTTTGCTGTCCATCAGTAATTACAATATTAAGCTCTGTAGTCTTATCAGAATTATCATTTTGAACATTCCAATCCAAGTGTTGAGGAACTGGAACAACTTCCAATACCGGGAATTGAATTGGAAGTGTAATTGTTTCCGGTGGGAAATCAACACCGCCAACCTGTACGGAAATATCAAATGAATCATTTGTATGTGTACCATCATAGTTTAAGAACGTAAATGCTGTTCCTGCAAGTGTATCACCTGCAGCATTTTCGTTACCAACATAGCAATATTGAGTTTCTAATGATGCATAAGTTATTTCATCATCATCTTCTATTTGGAAGAATACAGCTGTTCCGTCACCAACAGGATTACCATATGTATCATTGATAAGAGCAGCAATTTGAACTTTCCAAGTACCGGCTCCCATATCTTCACCTGTATTATGACCTGGCATTACAAATTCTACAGTTTCAGGAGCACCAGCTTGTACAATAATATTACCCTTCACAGCTTCAATACCATTAGCCACAGATTTTGCTACAACAGTAGCATTACCGGACTTGATACCTGAAGAGATAGAAACAGAAGCAACACCATCAACTGATGTAACAATTTGTGCTGTATCTTCAGAAATAGCAACTTCGTTATTAATTTTTGCATCATCTGCAGTAGTTTTTGTCATATCGAACCAGAAAGCAATTTCCATTGGTTCAGTAATAAGTGCACCCTGATAATCGTAAATTGTTACATTCAGATCAGCTGATTCCGGACCACCGGTACCAGCTACTTGCAAACTAATTGGTTGTTCGTCAAACTGAAGAGAATTTACTTCAGGAATAGCAGGAGAACCAAAAGTCACGTTTGTAGAATTCATAATTCCGCTATCTTTATCTTTTACATAAGCTTCAATTACGACATCATTTTCTGGAACAGCTTCTATTGTACTATAATCAAATTTCACTTTAGCAACACCTGAACTATCTGAAAATACACTTGCAGGATTCATGCTACCAAGATCAGATTTGAAAATAACTTTTGTATTTGTTACAGCAAATCCATCATCATCTTGTAAAATTGCTCTTACATAACATGTTACTGTATCGCCAACTACAAGTTCGCTTGGACTAACATTCATCGTAGCGATATTAATATCATCTAATGCTACAGAACGATCATCACAACCTGAAAACACTACCAACGAAAGTAGCATTGTAGCTGCAATTATTAACAATAATTTTTTCTTCATTTTAACTCCCTATCTACTCTTCATCAGTTGTTTTTTTTTTAATTATCTCACGCTCTAAACGAGGATCGATATCATATTCTACATCTGCATTTTCAAATGTTACAACTCTTGGAGTAATCTCAATAATAAGGTCAGTATTATCTACAACTTCATATTTATGTGTAAATAATTTCCCGATAAATGGGATTCTACTAAGAAGAGGAACTCTGCTTACTTTTGTACTAATAGTAGAATTTAAAAGTCCGCCAACTACAATTTTTTTACCATCAGGAACAGTAACTGTAGATGTGATTCTTCTTACCTTAGTTCTTGGAACATATCCCCCAACTAATTCGATAACTGAACTTACTTCAGGTTCTAAAACAGTTGTGATATAACCATCTTTGTTGATAGTCGGTTTAACTTTAAGTTTGATACCAACTTCTTCTCTTTCCACTTGGATTTGGTTATCATCATCTTTTACAACGAAAGGCACAACTTCGCCAATATGAATTTCAGCTTCTTCACCATTTTTTGCTGTAATTCTTGTATTTGTAAGTAATTGTGCAGCATTATTTTCCATCAACCAATCAAGTGTAACATCAAAAGCTGTTAATTGACGAGAGAATTTACCAATATCATCAAGTTCATCTAATTTTTGGAAATATTGATCTTCCGGTAATGTACCAAGTGAAGATAATTGACCATAAGGTGTTTCACCGGTAACATCATCAAAATTATATGGTAAACCAATACCATTAGAATTAACAGGATCTTCAGCTAAGATTGTTGTTAATTGGCTTAAACGAGACCAATCAATTCCAAGTTTTTCAGCTTCGTTCACAGAAACTTCGATCAAGCGAGCTTGGATTTCGATCTGTTTTTGAGGGACATCTATTATTTCTATTTTTTTGCTGATTTCAGCGAATGTGTTTGGATTTGCACTTATAAGAAGAGAGTTTTGACCCTCAATTACATTGATTTCACCGGGCATGATTTCAAAAGCTGATTTAATTTTTTCTGCATCAACATAATTCAATTCTACAACATAAGATCTTTCACCAATCTCTTCTTCAATTTTTGTTTTATCACCAACTAAGAAAGTTCTATCACCAATTAAACGATAAGAAAGTCCAATTGATTTAACTACTAATGATAAAGCTTGTTCAACAGGAACTTCTTCTAAATGAATAGTGATTTTCTTTTCGCTTGGTTTTTTATTTTCATCACCTTCAGTATCTACTGCTAAGACTATATTACAACCACTAAGGTTAGCCATTGTTGAAATAATTTGTGATACAGCTGCATCTTTCGCGTCAATACTGATTTTCTTATTTAAAAGCTCTAAATCTGCTGCAAATATTGAGCTAGAGATAAATAAAACCAGAATTAACGAAGCCACAAATCTTTTAATATTAAAATTCATTGTATGTTTCTCCTTCTCTACCAATTAGGTACGTTCTTACTTTTTTTGTTATTTCTTTCGATTGCTTCAGGTTTAGCAGGTAATTCCGTTACATAGAGAACTCCGTTAGTTCCTCTATAAGTATAGCTAATTTTTCCACTTTCTATACTTGTAATTTTTCTACCCATAAACTCATCGCCAACCTTATATAAATTACTCTCACCTTTATGAGCTATAGAAGCTAAATTTTCGCCTGATTCTGTGATAATTGTAGATTCTAAACGAATCAATTTTTCTACTTCTTCACGCCATTGTTTTTCTAAATCTTTAATTGTTTTCACAATAAGATTTTGCTCAAGAGGATCTTTTTCCACTGTAAATACAAAAGATTTTCTATCTTTAATAGATTCTTCAATACTTTGGATTTGTTCGAGTAATTTCTCGCTAAGTGCTAATTTCTTATACTTTGATTCTTGTGGGATTTTTTCTACCTTATTATAGTTATAATAATCAAACCATCCAAAGGCAATGACCAACAATACCACTACGATAATTATAAAATCTTTGAGATATTTGTTTTCCATTATGCCTCCTTCACAATCTTCACAGTAGTAAGAAGAATTGATACACGGTAGCGAGTATCGGTAAGTTCTGATGAATTTTCCGTAGGAATAGGATTAACAGTTAACGTGTTAATTTCCATAATGTTATCAAAACCTTCCAATTCGGTTAAGAATTTACCCAATTGTACAAAAGTACAGTTAATTTCTAACGTATATTGCTGTTCCACATAGTGTCTGTTTAATCCACTAACAACTTTTGGAACTACAGCATTTACTGTGATTTCATATTTATCAGCTAAATCAGCTAATTTTTTTACAAAAGCATTAATCTCCTCAGGGCTATATTCTCTTTTGTCGGTAATACTAGCTAAAATAACTTTTGAAACTTCAGAAAGTTGTTCATTCAACACTTTCGCGCTATTTAATTTTTCTTGTTCTTCTTTAATTTTCTTATCGTAAGCATTAATTTTTCTTACTTTTTTAGAAATAACTTCATTTCCAATATAGAAAAAACCTGCTCCAACTACAATTATGATGAGTAAAAGGATCATATATTTATTTTTCATTATTTCCTCCTCTTTGGCTCATCTTTTACAGTTGCATCTATCTGGAATCTAAGAATTTCAACATCTTTTTCATAATCAGTAGAAGACTTCACAAAACTAATATTTGGGAAATCAGAACTAATATGTTCATTAGATTTCAAATTCTTAATAAATTCATCAATTAGATCAAATTCTTTCTCATTCTTGTCCAATTTTGTAATTCCAAAAAGGCTTAATTTACCATTCTTATAAGCAAAATGAGTTATCGCAATTTTATCGGTAGTCTTTTCAGAAAGAGCTACTAATTTTTTTGCCCAGAATATACGTTCCGAACTTACTTTTGCGATTCTATTTAAGTCATTTGAAGAAAGATATTCTCCGCTTACTTGATAAGATTTAATCTCTTTTTTGATCTTAGCGAGCAATTCACGACGCGATTGGATTTTCTGTTTCAACATTCCATTCAACATAAATAATCCACCAACCATAACAGCTGTAATTATTAAGAATGTAATAGATATATTCAAAAAATCTTTCTTTTGTCGTTCGATTTGCTGTTTAAGCTCACCGTATTTATTTAAATTAATTTTATAAAAAAATTGACTCATAAAAACTCCCTTATTCCGGACGCATAGCAAGACCCAGAGCTACAGCATATTGCGGATCTTTTATGTCACTGAAACTACCGCTAGTCTCGATACTTTCAAATGGATTAAATACTTCAGTTGGAATATTGAGTTGCTCTGAAATATACTCTGCTAAACCAATTGTTTTGGCTGATCCACCCATTAAAACTATTTTACGGAAATCGCTTGTACCAGCTTCTTTCACATAAAATCTTAATGAACGTTTCACTTCCATTGCTATTTGCTCTGCAGGGGTTTTGTCGGAGATATCCAATGTAAGCAAAGAACTTGTTTCTGCTTTCTTGGCAACTTCCTTTATACCATATTCAAATTTGATTTTCTCAGCTTCTTCAAAAGAAACTTTATTTTTCTTAGCAATATCTTTAGAGATGTGGAATCCACCGTAACCAATATCACGTGCGAAGATTTTCACATTAGGTCCACAAATCACCATATTAGTCTTATATGCTCCAATATTTAGAAGAATATAAACGCCATCTTCCAAAGCATTATTTAGGAAATAGCTATTAGCTACCGCTAAAGATTCCATATCTACAATACCTGCTTCCATGCCGGCATTAGATAATATTCTTGTATGTTCTTTAAGCATTGTTTTAGTGGTAGCTGCCAATAATACATTCATATTATTAGTCTTTTCTTCCACACTTACAACTTGGAAATCCAGGAGCATTTCAGCACCGCCAATAGGAAGGTGCTTTTTTGCTTCGAAGAAAAGCGCTGATTCTAATTCATCATCCGGCAAGAAAATTGTTTTAATTTGCTTGATACTTGTATCGTCGCCTCCAATAGAAGAAACTAAATGTTTTACCTTCTTTGGATTAATTTTCATCGACTTCAGCATTCCGGATAAAATCGGCGCAAATCTATCTGAAGAAAGATCTGAAAGACTTGATTCATGTCCTTCGGGAATTGTTGATCTTACTTCATAATTCAAAAGTTTATAGCCTTGGTGTATTTTTTTAAGGTGAACCAATTTAATGCTATGGTTACCAATATCTAAACCAATAGACTCTTTAAACTTTTTAGCTTTCTTTTTCGCCATATTACCTCTCGTTTATCTTTTTAACTAAAATTTCTATATTCACGGGTTATATGAAACTAATCACCAATTGGTTTGAAATACCAGGTTTGTGAAGTAAATGATGTAATATCATTTGATCCCCAACCACGGTATATTTCGGGGTAATCAGGTGGTTGTTCAAATAAAAATCGCCTGTCGTAATAATATTCTTTATCATATCCTGTAGGATCATGCGTTCTACCATAATGATATAGCTTTTCATCTGTATCGAGCGGATTAGGATGATTATATGGGTCAGTACCTGAGCGACGTATAAATCCACGACGTCTTTGTGCTATAGCTCCATAAATACGAGCATTTCTTCCATCATAATAGAAAACATCCTCACCAACAGATGTAGATGGTTCCGGCCAAATCGGATTATACCAAGGAATATCTGTCCCATCGGGATAAACAAAATTTGGTCCCGCATTCGGGTAGGAATTCACATATGCTGTTGGGATTAAAGATGATTCAAAAGGATATCCAACCAAACCATACGGATACCCGCCACCGGCTAATCCATTACTTTGTAAGTTAAAGCCTTGGTGCTCTTCAGGCAGAAGTGGATTTGGAGGATAAACATATTTATGTAGATCGATGTATGTATAAAGAGTATCTGAAAACTCAGTCACAACACATTGAAAATTAGCTGCTTGTGCCGGATTAGGACCTTCGGCAACTACAATATTCCCATCTGAATCTACAATTTGATAACTATGTTCATTCTCATGTCCGGCATCGCCCGGAGTGTAGATAAGGTCTAATATATCCATATGTTCGAGATTAAAATCAACATCAGTTTCACTTCCAGTACAAGTTAAATCTTCTTCTCGAAGTTCTCCGTTTACATACAAGTCGATTGTAGCATTCTCCCAACCATTAGCAGAGCTATCAATCATTTTAAGCGTGTATGTCTCCATTAAATATGGACTTATACTATGGAAATTTGGTGTTGATCCGGCTGGATGATGATATTCAAAGGAGAATATACCATCATGATGACACGCCATTTCCGCGTGAATATCCTCATCACCTTTTCCTATTGCAGCAAAAGCTCCGTAAAGATATATTCCATCGCAATTATGATCAATAATCTCTCCGGTTTCAGGATTTTTATATTTATATGCAATTAAAATATCCTCTTCTGATACTAATCCGAAGAAATCAGTTGGATTAACTTCATCAAGATCATATTGAGGTTCACCTTCCTCGTCTAAACCTGCATAGCCGTCAGGAAAATCTCCCAATTCATTTGTATAATAAACAATGTCGCTTACTACAAACACAGTATCAGAAGCACCCCATGTTTGTTTCCCGCCCGGCCTTCCATAAATATAAAGTTTTCCATCTACAAAGACAGAATTATTATTCACAGCACCGGAACGTGGAGTCCAGACAGTATCATAAATAGCGATTGAATTTGTCCATATTAACTCACTATCTTCAAACCAATTCACACCGTCATTAATAGCATTCTGAACCATTCCCGCATCAGAAGGATACCAACTGTACACAGGAAATTCCATAATATCAACTAAATATTTATCTCCGATTAAGCCCTGATAAGAACCACCGTTAAGATAAACAAACCCGATATCGGATGTGGATGTATTGCCAAAAAATTTATCTGCATTATCCCTAATATCTGTCATAGTTGCAGAAAATACAATCGGTGGAACTTCTTCTTCAAAGCCACCAACGAATATTTCATCAGTCGATACACCACTACCGATCAAATCTTCTCCTGACGGATATCTCTTAAATTTACCTGAAGTTGTAACCATTTCATAGAATGTTGGCCAACCATTATTGTTACCACCGCCGGCTTGTTGAATCCATATATCATCATTACTATGAACCTTACCGTAAAGAACATCTTTACCATAAAACTTCACAGCAGCAGCTTCTTGTCCACCATCAGCATTTTCAGATGCTTCAACATCGGTAAAATATTGAAATTCTGCTAATGATTCATGCGATATAAGTTTCTCTGACAATCTCTCTACCGGAGATTTATCATGTAATTGATAAGATCTTCCGCGTCTTGCAGTTATATGAGATTTTATTGAAACTACCTTTTTAGTAGCATATCCCATATAATTATTCACAAATATATTCTCTTTACTGTTTTCTATTTTATAAACAGTTCTACGATCATTACTATTGGATATGATTTCTACTTCTCGATTTGGAATCGGTCTCATTTCATTATATTCAACAGCCATATGCGTTCTTGCTGCTTCTGATCGCAAAAGCAATTCTTCCTGAACAGCATCTTGCTGATATTCCAATATTAATGAATCTGAATTAACCATTTCGATTAATGAGATACTAGATGCAAGTGTTATCGAAACAATTATAATACCGACTACCATTGCGGCAATAGAACCTTTTTCATTTTCCAAATTTTTGTTAAGAAGAAGCTTTTTGATTTTTTTAAACATATTTACTCCTTCTAACCTTTTGTGTTTCCAACAAAGACTGATGTATTATACTCAACAATCCTTGTATTCAATTTCTTATCTTCAAGAGGATTTTGTCCTAGCTCTTTTTCTCGGAAGCGAACTTGTCCTTTGAAGTGTAATTTAACCATAATAGGCCCATGAGTAGTTCTTTTGGTAACTGTGAAAACATCTTGATCGATTAATCGAAATTGTAATTCACGCCCAATTCTCATATTGCTACTTGGGAATATTTGAGTTTCCTGGAAACTATTCAATCCATATTGACCACTAACAAGTAATCTCCCATCGCTATCAGCGTAGAAAGTAGTTTTATATGCATCAGGTAAACCTTCAGCAATTATTACAGGTCGCAATGTCATGATATTTCTGCCTCCACTAATTTCCACTTTATTTGCAGTCATCAGCCCTATTAGTCCTTCGCTTGCTTCGATATCCTCATCAATATAGCCGTGACGTATTAGATCTACCATATTGTAAAGTTCATCTTGCAATTGCAAATAAAGCCTGGTTTCCTTATAAGTTGTTACAAAACTTGAAACAGCCATTGTAAGGATGACAAAAACCAGAACTGTAAGAGGGATTGCAGCGATAAGTTCAACTAAGGATACACCTTTTTGATTCTTAACCATTATTCACCTCCAATATCAGCTCTACGATAATAATCTTCTCGTAAAACTACAGAGCGTCTTTTATTATCAGTTTCGCCATAAGAATCTTCAGCACCTTCAATCCAGGTAACTTCAACTGTAACAGCATCATATATACAATAGGGAGCAACCATAAGATCAACTTGTCCATAAGAAACGTGAGGATTTTGAATTATGCCCATAAGATTATGGTTATCGCGATTTTCGATAACAACATTACCGGCCAAACCGGGAATATGGGTAACATCCACAGGTCCTTCGTTATTTCTGTTGAACCATCTAATCTTTTCCAAAACTTCGGTAGCATGTAATATCGCCACTCTAGTATGGTAATTTTCAGTTGCTTTTTGTCTTACATAATAACTTGTTACAAATAGTCCAGCAATGGCAACACTAGCAATAACAAGAGTTGCCAAAACTTGGATAATCCCAAAGCCAGCTTCGGAATCAAATTTATTTTTTAACATTAAAATGCCGTCCCTGTTATAAACATCTTAGGATTGTCTGCCACTTCTTCAGCAACACGACGATCCAAAAGACCATTCATTACATGGTTATACAAAGATTGATCAATAGATTGCATACCTTCTTTTGTTCCAGCTTGGATAACAGAAGGTATCTGATAAGTTTTTTCCTCACGAATCAGGTTTTTAACAGCAGAGTTAGCTATCATAATTTCCAATGCAGGAATACGACCTTCTCCATCCTTACGAGGTAATAGCTTCTGAGCTACAACAGCACGTAAAGATTCGGAAAGCATAGATCTAACCTGAGCTTGCTGTTCACGAGGGAACATATCGATGATTCTATCGATAGATTTTGTTGCACTACTTGTGTGCAATGTTGCCAAAACCAAGTGTCCGGTTTCAGCAGCAGTTAATGCCAAACTTACAGTTTCAAGGTCACGCATCTCACCAACCAAGATTACATCGGGGTCTTCACGTAAAGCAGAACGTAGCGCTGCAGTAAATGACCATGAATCATGCCCGATTTCACGTTGGTTGATTAAAGAATTCTTACTTTTATGTACGAATTCGATAGGGTCCTCGATTGTAAGTATATGGCAATGACGAGAATCATTAATATGATCAATCATTGTTGCCAGTGTAGTTGATTTACCGCTACCGGTAGGCCCAGTCACCAAAATCAAACCATTTTCTTTCATCGCTAAGCGACTAAGAATTTCAGGAAGGTGTAATTCTTCGAAACTTTTAATCTCATTTGGAATAAGACGAAAAGCCACACCCATACCATTGATTTGGTGAAAAGCATTTACACGGAAACGAGTATCATCATCCAATTTTGTTGAAAAGTCAATTTCCAGTTTTTCCTCGAACAGAGCAATTTGTGACTCGTTCATGGTACTATAAATTAGACCTTTAACTTCTTCATATGAAGATTTAGGCAGGTTCAATTTTTTCATTTGACCGTGCACACGAAGCATTGGAGTAGATCCAGTACTAATATGCAAGTCAGATGCATTGGCAGCTGCCGTAAATTCAAGTAGTTCGCGTATAGTCAAAAAAAATCCTCCAACTATTAATCAATAATTTCCTCTGTATCTTGTTCATCTTCATCAATACCATAACCGTGATATTCAGCAGCTTCTACATCATACCACACCTGTTTTCCTTCTCCACCCGGGAATTCGGCAGTAGAAGTAGCCATGTAAGTTCTTGGTGGGTTTCCGATAACTTCAAATTCCCAGTTCTTTTCTGTACGATTACCAAGTTTTGCATCTTTTAATGCATCTTCAATTGTGTAGTTTTCTACAGTTCCAAAAGTTTGACGCTCAATTCTATAAGCGCTTCTAATTGCTGCGATAGCTGATTGTGCCTCGGTTGCTCTTGCCTGCTTTACATAACTCATGTAAATAGGAACAGCGATAGCTGCCAATATGGCAATAATTACTACCACTACCAATAATTCAACAAGACTAAACCCTTTCTGATTTTTTAAGTTTTTCAACATTACTTTTTCCTCCTTGATTTTGAAAAAACTTTTTTAGTTTCCATTACTTTTGCAATAATTGTTCCGAAGAATCAGATTAACAAGATAAAAATAATTAATTATATCTCTTACTAATCGTTATATTTATAACGACTCCTTATTTCCCCCTTTTAATTAAAGCACTTATCATTGTCTATTCATTAGTTTATTTTTAATCATCCAATATTTTTTTTGTCATATTTCTTACGAAAATCTTTTCTTTTACAATTATCTTTCTATTTAATAATTCTGTACTTATACTTATCAGTTAAATTTTAATCGCAAATTATACTTTGTTTACTAATTGTTATTATTGTTTACAATACTAATAAATGAAAAAGCTATAATCGTTACATTTTTTTAGTAACAATTTACAATATTGAATTTATCAAGAAACGAGTAAATTGATTTAAGAAAAGTTAAGAATAGAACTATAAGAAATACTCAGATAATAGCAAGCAGCAACAATCTACACCAATAACATTTGGGATTTTACACTTCAAAAGGCGACCATCTATCGGTCGCCTTTTAATTTAACTTATTATTGATTGAATATTATTTAATCAACATCATTTTATTATAAGCAGAATATTCTCCAACTTTTAATCGATAAAAATAGATACCACTGCTTACTTTGTTATCATTAGTGTCATCACCATTCCATGCAACCTGATAAAAGCTACTTTTATTTGCTTGGATTTTTATTGTAATCTCTTTAATCAATTGTCCTTTTAAATTGTAAATAGAAATTACAGCTTTATCGTCGTCAATATTCGGTACGCTAAATCTGATATTGGTTGATGCAGATCTATTTGATGCAATATTGAAAGGATTTGGATAATTCGAAATTCCCAAAGGTAATTCTACCATATCATCCACAGCATCACTAATCTCACCATTTGAGCCAATTCTGATATCATCGATAAACCAGCCAAGTGAAGTTTGCATATTTGCTGAGCCAAAAACAAATCTGATAATTGCATTACCTTGAAATTCGGAAAGATCAAATTCTGCTTCTTCCCAATCAAAGAAGCCAGAATAAAACTCGGTATCACCATCAAAAGGAGAAGTAGGAAGATTCAAGAGGATATTAGGATAACCTCCAATCGGATAAATTTGTTCAAAGTCAGAACCATCGACAGATATTTCTACAATTCCACCATCCCAAGAGATTTCGTTAATTTGATGACCTGCATTCATTTTATGCCAAAATCTTAGAAACGCACCAGCTTCCAATTCAACTTCAGGAATATAAAGCGCTCCATGTTGCAATGTTTCATAATTACCATCTCCTGTGTCTCCAAACTTATAGGAATAATTACCTAATGGTGTAACATTATCTTGGTCAGATAAGTGCCATTGATCACCATAATTTTCAGTAATAGATTCATGATTCCAATTAGGTTCATTTTCCAAGTCATAACCTTTAACGCCTATTAATATATAAAGAGGATTTTGAAAACTCAATTCCGCAATATCAATCATTTGTAATTGTACAGTTAGCAAAGAATCGATAGGAAAGACTTCTGCAAGCGTAATATTCAGAGCTTGGGAAGTTTCTGCAACATCATCAGGAGCAAGAAAATCTATCACATCCAATCCGTCGAATGTAACTAATTCATTATCAGAAACCAAAACAGAATTTATTTCATAAGCAAATCCACTTCCTACATTTTTGATATCAAAGAATAATGAAGCTGTTTCTCCAGGTGAGAAAATATCACCATCAAACTCTAAGCTATAATCTTGATATTTTAAATTAGCAGCATGGACAAATACAGAAAATTCATTGTCCCATTGATTTTCGCCATCAGAGATTATCACTTCAAACGGAATATAAGTACTATCAGCTATTCCTTCCAGTAATTCAACTTGGAAAGCATTTTCAATAATTATATCTTCATTAAGAGCTGCGCTTTCAGTTGCTGCTTGATTATCTAAAATCTCCACAAATCCCGATTCACAATTTAATATTAACTCTAAGTTTTGAGAACTCTCTGATCCAATATTATTCAATTTAAGATCAAAATTTAATAAATCCAAAGATTGAATTGATCCATCTATATATTCCCCATTTTCTGTAATATTATTCAATTCTGCAATAATATATGCACCAACCGCTTCAACCATTATTTCAGAGACATAAGGAACACAATTATGCTTAGAAATTGTTATTTCTGCTATTCCTTCCGAATTTAATCCATCAACCTGTAAAATTGCTTGTCCGTTTTCGGAATATGCCATTCCAACAATTTCATTATCATAAACCAATGTAACAAGAGCATCATCCATATTTGTTTCTACTATTATCTCATCCGTTCCAAAAGGTACAAGCGGCACATGAGAAGCAGTGATAATTTCAGGTTGTTCAGTATAAATGCGCATAGTTGGATCACCAAAATAGGAAAATTCTTCTAAAGAAGTAGTTAAAACATCGTCTCCCCAAGAATAACTGGTCAACAGATATTCTTTAGCGTAGTTCATAACATCTCCCATCCTGTAAATTGGTTCATTTTCAGGATAATCAGCTTGAGCCCATTCTAAAAAACCCGGCCAAATTGCATCTAATAATCCCCAAACCAATCTGTCGTTATTCCCGGAATAACTAACGCGTGTAGCACCAATAAGTCCTACGCTTCCGCCGGTTTCGTGCCTTAGCCAAGCTTCCGTAAAACTTTCGGCATCATTGGAAGTTCCACAGGAAGGATCATCTGTTTCATTATCAAACCAAGCGGTTTCACAATTTATTGTCCAAACAATCGGAGTTTTGAAATTATTGTTAATATTATTCACATTATTATTATTAAATGCCGGATCTCCCCAGCCTTGACGATATCCATGATCGCGATGCATCAAAAGGAATTTCCCTTCGTTTACAGAATTAATAATATCCGAAGCATTTCCATCCCATGGGAAAAACGGCTTTTTTAATTCTTCAGGTAAATCTCCTCCCGGAGTATCATTTTCAAAAACATACGATGAATCATTCCAATATAGAGGTTCTGTACTATAATCGGTTATATAAATTCTTTCTACATCGTAACCTTCTTCTTCAATAAGAAAATTCCTAAAATCTTCACTTGTTTTAGCAAATCTTCTTTCCGCCATTCCATTCCCACTATCTTGTTCTTGGAAATATGCAGCAGCAATCGCATTTTCATAAAAGCTTGTTTCTGCTGGTGGATTTTTTTCATATCGGATAATCCTGGAAATAATACTATCAGCTTCGGCAACAGTATCTACAGGAATTCTACCAAATGCCATATCGGTAAGCATATCATCTTCAAAGTCTGCATAATAGATATCTGCAGCTGTGTAACCTTGATTACCATCTGTATAAGGATGAACTGTTTTGTAATGAGTTGGAATATATTCAGCATCACCAAATAGCAACAAATAAGTAGGAATTGTTTCGGCTTCCTCGCAATAGGAATCAATAAATTCTTCGATTGCATTAGCAGTATCACCAATTTCTTGAGTCGTGAAAATATTTGTCTTAATGCCCAATTTTCTTTTCCACTTAGCAAGATTTTCCACAGATTCAACAAATTGTGTATCAGTGATAATCATCATCTCTGCTAAGTAATTTCTATCCTCACGTTCTGAAGAAAAAATATTCTTATTTAGAACAGCAACATTACTTACCTTTCCTGAAATTCTTCCTCCAATAAAATTAATCTCAATATCAATTTCTGAATTAAACTTTAAAATTTGAGATTTTGGATTATATTGGAAAGGTGAAATCTTAAGCAAGGCATATTCTTGCCCATTTTTGAAAAATCTTTTTTCTATTTTCACTTGCTCTTGCGGGAAAAAAGCGTCTTGATTATAAACTCCGTTATCTTTCTTGAAATCAGGTTTGGGTGCATTAGCTCTATCTTGCAAAGCTTTTTGCACTGGTGCTATATTGATATTTGTATTAATTTTTCCTGAATTCATTGTGTAACTAACATCTACTTTCCCTCCACTTGGAATTGCTATCCATCTGATAATTTGAGGTAAATCCGGTTGTCCCGGTAAAAGTTGTCCTAAACTAGGAGTTATTTTTGAATATAGTTCTCCATCCGCTAATTTTTTCTCTCCGATTTGAAAATCATTACTAGTGATTTTTAATTTTAGATTTGATTGATTAGAATTTAAAACATCTACGTTCACTGTCGCGTGTACAATTGAAACAAGCATTATAAATAAAACCATGAGAATGGTTCTTAAAAAATATTTCATTTAGTTTTCCTTAAATTTATTGTTTTGTAAATTTCTTAATCCTGCATATTTGAGTCAAATAATATTTCCAAAGCTGAAACATAGTTTAGTTCAATACAAATTTTTGTATTTAGACTTATAATTAATATTATTAATCCCAAAATCAAATAACTCTTCAACAATTATATTTCTCATCAGTTTAAGTTATTTATTTTGAAATATTTAAATATGCCTTTGCCTATTTTTTTTATTTGACACATTTGTTGGATAGTTAACATTGAGATTAGGAAAGAGGTAAATTATGGAAACAAAAAGAAAGAAAAAGATATTAATTGTTGAAGACGAATTGGTCATTGCAAATGATATTAGGGGATTTTTATCTGATGAAAATTATGAGATAATATCAATTGTACTTACAGGTGAAGATGCTATAAATTTAGCTCGGCAGAATAAGCCGGATTTAATTATCATGGATATTCTTTTGCATGGTGACATGAATGGAATCGAGGCAGCAGAAGAGATTAGCAAAACAAGAAAAATCCCAATAATTTTTGTATCGGCATATTCACACGAAGAGATAGTAAAGCAGATTTTGTCTGACATTAATTATAAATATATCTTAAAACCATTTCAAGCTTTTGAGCTTATAGACAAAGTGAATTTATTACTAGAACGATAGAGTATAGAAACTGTTATTATACTATAGAAAATTAATTATTTATTATTTCACTTATTTTTTCAAGTAAGAATGAATTATCAAAAGGTTTTGTAAAATAACTATCAGCTCCATTTATCAAAGCATTAGTACGATTAGAAATATTGCTATATGCTGTAATAATCACTACTTTTAAACCCGGATTATTTTCTTTCACCTTTTTCAAAACGCTTAATCCATTTATCTTTGGTAATCTTATATCCAATAATACTAAATCATAATTCCCTTCTTCAATTTTTTGTAATGCTGTTAAACCGTTATCTGCGGTATCTATTAGATAACCATTATTAAGTAATAGATTTTTCAAAAGAAATCTCATATCACTATTATCATCTACCACTAATACATTTGCCATAAATACTCCCCTTAATTAAGTTATTTCAAATCATACAATTCCAGCTTTCGGTAAAGAGTTTTTCTATTCAATTTTAGTATTTCTGCAGCTTTTGTCTTATTACCTTTTGCTAAATCAAGAGCTTTGATAATTAGATCTTTTTCCACTTCAGCCACAATATCATTAAATGATTCCCCCTGCTTTAAGGATTCTATATAAGTTTCCTCATCCTCTTCTTCCAAAAGCTCAATATCTAAAGATTCAACGCCAATATATTCATCTGTTTCAATCAATGTAGCACGTTTTATAGTATGCTTTAATTCTCTCACATTGCCAGGCCAATCATATTCATTTAAGAGTTTCATTGCTTCTTTTGAAATTCCTTTGATACTCTTACCCAATTCAAGATTAGATTCAATCAAGAAATTTTCTGCTAAGATTTCAATATCTTCTTTCCGTTTTTTCAGTTCCGGCAATAATATTTGAAATTCATTCAATCTATGATACAAATCATCTCGGAATTCACCTTCCATAATAGCTGTTTTAAAATCTATATTGGTGGTAACAATTACTCTTACATCAATATCTCTTGGTTCTTTTGCTCCAATCGGCTGGATTTTTTTCTCTTCTAAGGCACGTAATAATTTTGCCTGACTTTCCATAGAAAGGTTGGTTATCTCATCCAATAGAATTGTACCTTTATTCGCAATCTCGAATTTACCTTTTTTTGCTTTATCAGCTCCAGTAAATGCTCCTGATTCATAGCCAAACAATTCACTTTCGATTAAACTAGGTGGAATAGCTCCACAATCAACACCCACGAAGGGATTATTCTTTCTATGGCTATTTTTATGAATTCTCTTAGCAATTACTTCTTTACCTGTTCCGCTTTTCCCTTGCAAAATCACGCTCATATCAGTAGGAGAAATCATTTCAACTTTATTTAAAACTCTTTTAATGCTTTCACTTCTACCCACTATCTCTATACTATTGATTCCGGATTTAACCATTTTCCTCAAGCAATTAATCTCTCTCACCATACTTTCGGTTTGTAATGTTTTTTTTATCATGATGAGTAATTCATCATTCCTAAATGGTTTTGCTATATAATCATAGGCACCTAATTTCATTGCTTCCACAGCATCACTCACATCTGTATAAGCTGTCATCATTATTACATAGATTTGAGGATAAACTTTTCTTAGTTCTTTTAGTATATCTAGCCCACTCATTCCCGGAAGCCTCATATCTAAAAGGACTAAATCAGGTCGTTTCTTTTTTGCCTCCAGCAATGCTCTTTGTCCATTTCCGGTGCTAGTTAATTTGTATCCGGCAGCTTCTAATACATTTTTTAAAATAAACTGCATATCCTTGTTATCTTCAACTATCAAAATTTCATTCATTAATGTCACCTTATCTGAGAATAATTTGAAAAGACAATTTCAAATGCAGAACCTTTACCTAACTCACTTGTAAAGTGAAGTGTCGCCATATGTTTACTTAAAATAGTTTGAGCAACCGATAATCCAAGTCCAACTCCTGTATCTTTTGTAGTATAAAAAGGATCAAAGATCTTTTTTTGTATATTACTTTTTATTCCAACACCATTATCTTCACAAGTAAAGCAGATCTTATCATCCTTCAGATAAGTAGAAAGTCTTAGCTCACCACCATCAGGCATAGATTCACAGCCATTTTTTATTAGATTATAAAAAACTTTTGTTATCCAATTTTCATCTAGGTACATTAACGGAAGATTATCTTCCAAGTCTAGAATTATCTGCACATTTTTAAACTTAGGAATTAATTGATTAGTTGCATTTACTACTAATTTGTTTATTGAGTTTGGAATTTTAATAATTTCCCATGGAGTAGCAAATTCTACTAATTCTTTAATTATTTTGTTTGCTCTTTCAGTATTTCTTTGAATTATATCTAAAAATACAGATAAATTAGAATCTTGGTCCAAGCTAGCAAGACAGAATTGCGTAGCAGAGCTAATATTGCCTAAAGGATTTCGTATTTCATGTGCAATTCCGGAAGCTAAGCTACTAATACCGGCTAACCGTTCATTTCTTATCAACTGTTCTTCAATCTTTTTTTGATAAGAAATATCCTCACAAGAAACAACAATAGCAATAGGTTCACCCTTATCATTAGAAAAGATATCGGAGATTATTTTTGCAGGGAAAATTTCTCCATTTTTCCTGCGATTGTTAGTTTCAATCGGTATTCTTCGATATATTAAATCGATTTCTTCAATATCTATTCTTCTATCTAATCCGAACAAAAGATCATAAGCAGATTTCCCAATCATCTCGTCTAAAGTATATCCATGCATTTTAGCAGCTGCCATATTGGAATATCTAATTTTTTTATCTAAATCTAACACTAAAACACCAAGTTGCATTGTTTCCATTGCTTTAGAAAGTTGCAAAATACGGTTTTCTGATTCAAGATCTTTGGTTATATCTCTAATATAAATGGCAATATTAAAAATTTCTCCGCTTCTTTTTTTTATTGGAATAATTTTATAATCATAAGCCTTACCATTAATCATTTCTACAAAATTTAGTTCAATTGATTGTGTTAAAATCTTTTGGATTATCTTTTTTGAGTTCTTCAAATAAATTTCATCCAATATTTCATGACACATTCTATTTATTAATTTGTACTTAGGTAGATTTATCATTTTACAAAAATTATTATTTGCGTATTCTATCTTACCCGAAATATCTATAATTAATCCCGCATGAGGATTATTATCAATCATTGCACTAACAGTAATCCTATTCTGTTCACAAGTTTCTTCCAATTTTAATTTATGCATTATATTTTGGATGGAAAAAATCAACAAACCCGCTCTAATCGGTTTTTCCAAAAAATCTGATACATAGATCATTTTTTTCAGATATTTATCATCCGAAATAATATGCGGGAGCAATAGTATAATTGGAATATTATATTTTAAATGTAATAAATTAAGCTCATCAGGAGTTTCAAACATCTCAAAATCTAATAATAAAATATCAGGTTTGTATTCTTCAATTTTTCCTCTTAATTCTCCGAAACCTGAGAAAGTGGCACTAATTTCACAACCAACAGCCAGAAGTTTCTCTTGAAGCTTTTCCGGGTAACTATATTGTTCGCCTGCAAATAGTATCTTTTTTTTCATGCTACCCCCATACCATAAAATATTTTTTTAATTAATAAGATCCAATAAAAACAAAAGATCCGGCTCTTAAAAGAGCCGAATCAATTAGTTCTATCTAAAAGAAGCCTTTTTCAGTTGCTTTCAATAATTGATCAATAGTAGCTTTACGAGCTTTGATATAACGTAATTCAGAACTTGATTTTGTTCTTGCTTTAGCTTTTTTCAAAAATTCGTTAGCTTTTAAGAAATAGTTATGTGCCTTTTCTTTTTCTTCATCTCTTTCCATAACTAATCTATCTGCTTCTTCACCATATACTTCTTTTGCCTTTTCTTCCAATTCTAGGAATTTTTCATATTTTTTATAACCTAAAGCAAAGTTTATTTCAGATAAAATTCTGTAAGGTTGATAAAGGTTATCGTTAATTGCCAAAGCAGCTTCTGCAGCATCTTTTGCTTTATTATACATTTTTGAATAATTATATGCATTTGCTAAAAGAATTTTCACTTTCTCATCTTCAGGAGCAATTTCATTTAATTTAATAGCTGTTTCTAAAGCTTCTTTATATTGCTCTGTTGTGAAATAAGCATTAACAAGGTTCATATAAGCTCTTACATTGTCTTTTTGTTCAGCAATAATACCTTGATATTGAGCAATAGCATCTTCTATTTTCCCTGTTTTCTTATAACATTTTGCCAATTTCTTTTGCAAATCATCAGCATCAGGAAACAATCTTGTAGCTTTTTCTAATGGTTCAATAGCTGCTTCATAAAACTCTTGATTATATTGCAAAATACCTAATTGACGGTAAGCTTCGCCATATTCTTCATCAAGTTCAATAGCTTTTTGATATGCTTCTGTAGCCTCATCAAAATACTCTACTTTTGCATACAAATCACCAATTCTTAACCAAATTTCTTTGTCTTCATTAATTTCAATAATCTTTCCTAATGCATCCGCAGCAGCTTCCACATCTCCCATTTTATCATAAGACTTACTCATGAAATTCAATAAATCTACATGTTCAGGATCAATTTCCAAACCTTTCTGATAATATTCCACAGAAGCTTCATAATCTTTTTGGTAATATTTGATCAAACCAAGATAAAAATAGCCATCAACATTTTCAGGATCTACTTCTACTAAGTTTGTGAATGCTTTTAATGCTTCCGGATAATTTTTACTATTGAAATATTGCATGGCAATTCCGAAAAGTTTTTCTACTTCGCCGGCACTAAATTCAGATATTTTAGCTATCAGATTTTCTTTAATAGCAGCTTGTCTTTTCTTTGAAGATTTTTCAACATTAAATGTCACCTGTACAACTTCGTTTGATTTCATACTAAGAATTTTTGCAGTAACTTTAAATTCGCTATCTTTGGCAGATTGAACTTCGCCCCATACAACAACATCAGCACCAAGCTCTGTACCCATACTTGTGATATCTGCAATATCAGCATAAAATAAATTTGTGTAACCTGATTTTTTTGCAAGTGCTTGAGATTTAGATAAATCTACTAAATCCATCTCTTTTTCGCCTTTGAAAATTATTTTAAAATCTCTTTTCATCATAGCTTTAGCAACGTAATCGCTATCGCTGTCCTTCTTCGCAAAATCTAAAATTGCCACTTTCATATTAGCAGCAAATAATGAACTCACCAATATGAGAAGTATCATTAACATTGTAATTTTAATCTTCATTTTTCCTCCAAGAATATCTATTTTCGTTTTTTCTCATTTTTTTTAAATTTGAATTAGATTGCAAGCATTTTGTAGATAAATTCTTTGTACCTATTAAAAATCCCAATCAATTTTGATCTCATAATCGATTGGATCTCTTATTTTAGCTTCTTTAAATGAGTTAATTCTAAGAACACAACTATCACATTTCCCGCAAGCTACTTCATTATTTCTATAACAGCTCCAACTTAGTTCCAAAGGCGCACCAAGTTCCATTCCTATCTTAATTGTCTCACTTTTTCTCTTATGGATTATTGGAGTACAAATTTTTATATTAGTTTCATCTTTTGTACCTGCATTAATTGCCTTTTCTAATGCTATATAAAAACTTTCACGGCAATCAGGATATCCTGAGCTGTCTTCTTCCACAGCTCCGATATAAATTCTTTCTGCTCCTAATACTTCAGCCCAGCTTGTTGCAATTGTAACCAAATGTCCATTTCTAAATGGCACATAAGAATTTGGCACACCTTCGCTGTCATCAAAATCTTTTATTTCCAGATTATCATCCACCAAACTTGAACCACCAATTTGTTTTAAATATGATACATCCACCACTAAAACATCTTTTGGCTGATAATGTTTCGTCAATTGACGAAAAGCTCTCATTTCACGAGTTTCTGTTTTCTGTCCATAATTTAGGTGCAGAAAATATAATTCATCACACTCTTTATCGGCTATAGCAGCTGTTACCAGGCTATCTATGCCGCCACTAACTAAAACTATTCCTTTCATTTTTTTCTCCATTTATCTATTTCTTTAATTGCATCTCTCATACTCAAAGGATCTACATATAGCGTTTTCTGATTTTTATATGTTACATAACCGGCAACACTTCCACGTGGTTTTCTCACATAACGAATTTGAGTATAATCTACCGGAATATTGGAAGATTTTTTTGCTTTACTAAAATATGCCGCCAATCTACAGCACAAAAATTTTAATGCCTCAGGAACTTCTTTTCTTTTATAATTACGCAGAATAATATGCGTGCCACGATAAATCCTGGTATGAAACCACCAATCATCCGGTTTTGCCATACGCGTTGTAAGATAATCATTTTCTATTCTTGTTCTACCAATAAAAATTTCCCATTCTTCGTCAATACTGATTTTCTTCAGCCCTTTTTTATTTTGTTTTTTACTTTTTGTATCAGCTTTATTTTTGAAGAAAAATTCTTGCTCTTCCAGATCAAATATTTCTTTTTCAAGTTGGTCAATTTCAGTCAGAGCTTTCTCAATCTGCTTTTTAATGATAATTTTACCATCACGAGATTTCCGATATTTCTTAAAATACTTATCAATATTCTGTTGAACCGATAACTCCGGTGAAAGAGGAATTTCTATTTCGGGAAAATTTTCTTCATAATAGTTTGGAACTTTTATCTTATTCATTCCCGCTTTTATCTTATTATAATTTCCTTTTAATAATTCAGCTTTCTGCTTCCATTCTGTTTCTTTCTCAGCCGAAGCAAGTTCAACTTGCATTTTCTCGATTTTCCTACTTATTTTTTTAATTTGCTTATTTACTATCTTAATAGCAGCAGATCTTTTTTTCTCATTACGCTTATAAAAAATTTCTTGGTAGTAAATATAATTAAAAAAGTCATTTACGTTCCGGAA
>JAMOPB010000259.1 GCA_027064945.1 Candidatus Cloacimonadota bacterium | reverse complement strand
TTAAACTTAACATAAATAATAACAATAATGCGATAAATAGTTTTTTCATCTCTTTCTCTCCATTTAATTTATTAATAACATCTCACTTTTTTTAAGTTTCACAAAAAAATTATTTGCTATCTAACTGTATTTTTTTTTACTAGTTAAGATTTCTCACATAAATATTTTGAGAAAACAGTGCAATTTTTTTTATTATTGAATTGATCATAAATAAATTAGTCGATTGATATCTTTGCTACACCTAATCTGGTAGATGCGTAAATAATGCCATCATGAATATCAACGTTATAAGTGTAACCAATTTCAGAATCATCAATTCTTCCTATTTCTATAGGATTTGTCGGATCTGTAATATCAAAAGCATAAACTCCACCGCCTCCGGAGGCAACAGCCAGAATATTTCCTTCTACATCCACTTCCTGAGCATAACCGGAAGTTTCTAATTCCTTCACTACAACAGGATTTGTCTTATCTGTCGCATCGGCAATAACTATACCATTTTGTCTGTCAGCTACGTAAACAAAATTGTCCACCACCTTTACAGCCTGAGGAAGACCCTTTGTATCAAACCTGCCTAACTCAATTGGTTCCCACTCACCGCGTTCTAAAATTGTAACCCCTAGTTGATCGGAGCAAACATAGAAATAATCTCCCACTACATCAAATTTTCCTATCTCATAATTAAATGTAAATTCTGTAGAACCACCTGTCCAAGTCCACATCTGGTTTACTTCATCGTAAGAATATCTTCCGCCAAGTAATATTTTATCAGAGCTAGCATTCACACTCCAGATAACTTCGATTCCGTCTTCATGCTTAACAGTTTTCATATCAAAAACTCCGGATGTGTCTCCCACAATGCCGGGGAATATTTGCGGATTGCTAATATCTGATATTCCAAAAACCAAAATACCTGTACTTTCTCCATAGCGATTGTAAATAAATAATAAGCTGTCTTCTTCGTGAGGAATGATTATTCTCATATTTTCATATAAAGTGTTATAGAAATCAACAACAGTTGAATTGTCACTTTTATCAAATATTTTAAATCCGGCTTGGTCTTCAGCAGCATAGATGTAGTCATCAGTAGCTACAGCGTCATAAGTGTATCCGGTGGTTTCCAATAGATTTTCCAAAGTTAAACCACTTTCGGTTGTAGGAGAAACTGGATCCTCCGGTTTAGCACAACTCACAAATAACAAAATAATAAAAATCACAATAAATAACAAACTTAATTTTTTTTTCATACAGATCTTCCTTTTCTATTTAATATATTTTTTTTCTTATCTTATGTGCATTTTTTATTCCATAAATTTTCATCTGTCAAACTGATAAAATTAGTAACATCTATGATAAACTTCATTCGAAATTTGTAATAGAATATTTTGTCCATTCTAATTTTTTTTTATGAAAACGCTTTACGAAGTTAAGGAATCTTAATTTCTTGGTGACTAAATTTTTAAATCTCGCGGAGGACTTTAATGAATAAATTTTTTATTGTCGGTATAATTCTAATTATTGCCACAATTGGCTTTGCTCAAAATAGCTTAATATTGGAAGTGAATATCGAAGGCAACAACAAAATCGACCAAGAGTTGATTAAATCTTTAAATCTACTTGAAGTTGGTAGTAATTACACAAATGAGAACATTAGTAAAACAATAAAAAACCTGTACCAACTTGGTGTTTTTGAAGATGTAAATATCACATTAGATGAAATTGAACAGGGTGTAATTGTAAATATAAAGGTAAAAGAATTTCCAATAATCAATGAGCTGAATTTTAAAGGTAACAATAAAATAGGCACTAACAAGATAACTGAATCAGTAACATTAAAATCTGGTAGTTATTGGTCTCCATTTTTGGAAACTGAAACACGAAACCAAATTATTGATATTTATAAAGAGAAAGGTTATCATACTGTTAAAATTGAATTTATCCCCAAAAAATTAGAAAACAATGAGATCGATCTTACCATTAAAATTGATGAAGGTAAGAAAGTTAGAATTGAGAAAATCACTTTCCATGGCAACAAAGAGATTAGTTCCAAAAAGCTACTCAAAAAGATGAAAACCAAGCCCAACAGCTTATTTAGGTCAGGAAAATTCGAGGAAGAAACATTCGAGGAAGATAAAATAAAGATAATCAATTTTTATAACAAAGAAGGCTATGTTGATGCTCAGATATTATCTACTGACGTAAAATTAGTAAAAGGATCATTCATTATTGATATTTATCTTTTTGAAGGTGAACAATATCTTTTCGGGGATGTAATTGTCGATGGCAACACTCGATTCACAGATGAAGTTATAAAAGAACAATTCAAATTTAAAGAGGGAGATTTATTTGATCTCCAGAAATTTAATCAACAGATAAATAATGTTGCATCGATGTATCATGAAGATGGATACATTTATGCCTCATTTGATCATGAATTAAACAAAGATGGCGACAAGATAAATGTAGCACTTCATATAAATGAAAACACAAGAGCCAAAGTAAGAAAAATCCATATTAAAGGAAACAGGAAAACTAAAGAGAAAATTATTCGCCGACAATTAGTAATAGCTCCCGGTGATTATTTCCAACAATCCAAAGTTCAAAGATCATTGAGCAATATTTACAATATGGGATTCTTTGAAGCTGATTTGTATCCTGATTATAAAAACATCAATAAAAAAGGCGATATTGATCTAATAATACATGTAAATGACAAAATATCAGGAAGCGCAAATGGCGGTGTTTCTATAAACAGCCAAGATGGTATTGTAGGTCAAATATCTGTTTCTCACAACAACTTATTTGGAAATTCCTGGCAATCCAGTGTAACTTGGGAATTTGGTGGAAGCACAAATAATTTTAGTTTCAGCTTCACTAATCCATATTTTAGAGATACAAACATATTAGCCGGTTTGGATTTTTATCATACAACTAATGAACTAACTACCTACAATCTTCAAAAAAACGGTGCTTCGAT
The DNA here is from genome assembly GCA_027064945.1 of Candidatus Cloacimonadota bacterium. Taxonomy (GTDB): domain Bacteria; phylum Cloacimonadota; class Cloacimonadia; order Cloacimonadales; family TCS61; genus DAOWES01. Next base: position 8,391 of record JAMOPB010000259.1, on the reverse strand, counting down.
AAGACTTGGTAAACCATTACAGATACTAAATTATAGTAAATTCGTAATAGGATATTCATTATATTCCAAAAAATATGAAATAATTAGCGGGCAAGAAGATTACGCTACTGATACCTTAATAGAATATGATGAAATTGGCTGGCAAAATACAAGTTCTGTTTCAATCACATTATCTCGTGACACTAGAGATAATGTCTTTTTCCCAACAACCGGATCAAATTTCACAGTGTATAATGAAATAGCCGGAGGACCTTTGCAAGGTGATTTTAGTTATTACAAACAGATAGCTCAAGCAAGCTGGTACACAAAAACATTCTGGAAATTAGTTTTAAGAACAAAATGGCGTTTCGGCTATGTCGAAGGCTATAATGATTCTATTGTTCCGCCTGATGAACGTTTTTACTTAGGCGGGGTAGGAACAGATTCAGTTCGTGGATATGCAGACAGATCTATCGGCCCTGTTGATGAAAACGGAAATATTACAGGAGGATATCGATCTGTTATTTTCTCAAGCGAATATGCAGCACCTTTAGCCGGAGACCAAATAGTTGGTTTGCTTTTTTTTGATGCAGGAGATTCTTATAACAAATTGGAAGAATTTAATCTATGGGAATTTAAATCCGGAGCCGGAGCAGGCATAAGGATACAAAGTCCATTTGGCTTAATTGGTTTTGATTATGCTTACAATTTCACAGATAGTAAATGGGAGCCACACTTCCAATTTGGAACAACTTTCTAATTTTCACAGAAAATAATTGATACATTTCTTTGTAAAAACCCACTCTAAAAAAGTGGGTTTTTCTATATATCCACAAAAGATCAATTACTCGGAAAAATATTTTATCTGTGTTATCACTTTGCTTTAAAACAACTTACAATTTCATAACAATAAAAAGGATATTTTTTTTCTTGACCGGGCAAACCCCGCCTTATTTATTGGCTTCGTCATCGGGATGTAGCCTAGTCCGGCTTAGGGCGCCGCATTTGGGATGCGGAGATCGGAGGTTCGAATCCTCTCATCCCGACCATATTTTTATAGAAGTGTTGAGTTTTTAATCATGGGCGTGTAGCTCAGTTGGGAGAGCGCCTGCCTTACAAGCAGGTGGTCGGGGGTTCAAGTCCCTCCGCGCCCACCATGATTTTTTAAAAATTCACCCCAAATATTTGGGCGTGTAGCTCAGTTGGGAGAGCGCCTGCCTTACAAGCAGGTGGTCGGGGGTTCAAGTCCCTCCGCGCCCACCACTCTTTTTTTTTAAAGCCAATCAAAATGATTGGCTTTTTTTTATTTGCCCAAAATTATAACTAATCTTCATTTCACCTACTTATTTACTTGACTCAAAACCAGCTCAATAAATAGTTTTCAAAAAAAATTAATGGGACAACAAATGAGAAGAAACTTAGAAGGATTAGAAAATTTCATATACTTAGTTTTATTTATAATTTTTGTGTTTATAATAGTTTATTTTAACTACCAAAAGCTTTCAGGCTTTGAACAAAAACCGGAGCGGATCAATATTACAGAGATTACTCAATCAAAAACGGTAATGGATGCAATCAATGAAGCAATTAATCTTTTAAAAATTCCTCAGGAAGAGATAAAAATCACCAATGGAGAAAGTGCAGTATATGTACAATTAGGAGTTGATGGTGACAGAATCGACCTAAATTTTGTAAATGCAATTGTTACAAGTCAGCTTGATAAAATTGGGGCAGATGTTCTTTCAGGTGAAGTACGCTATCAAGGCAACCAACAAAGGCTGAAAATACGCGATCCGGAAGATAATCAAACATATGTAGTTACACTGCATTATTCAAAAAACTATAAGGTAAACAAGAAAACCAAATTAGCTATTGTTGTAGATGATTTCGGAGCAAGAAATAATCAATTATTAGAAAATTTTTGTGCTTTAGATCCTGCTGTAAATTTCGCTATTCTTCCAGATTTAAAATATTCTAAATTGGTTATGGAAAAAGCTACTGAGACAGGTCATGAAACATTGATTCATATCCCGATGGAACCAATCAGTTATCCTCACAATGATCCTGGTCCAAACGCTATTTACGTACATCTTTCCGAAAATGAGATCAGAAAGCGTATGGAAAGATTCATCGATCAATTTCCTTTGTGTGTTGGTGCAAATAACCATATGGGTTCATTAGTAACTTCCGATAGGAAAATTATGAAAATTGTGTTAAGCGTTATCAAAGAACATAATTTGTATTTTGTTGACAGCAAAACATCTCAAACATCAATCGCTTATGACCTGGCGCAGAAAATGATGATTCCAACGACTGAAAACAAATTATTCTTAGATACACCAAATATGGATGTTGTAAAAATACAAAGTAAACTAAAATATTTAGAGCATCTTCAAAAGAAATATGACAAAATATTGGTTATTACTCATTGTGCAGATGAAAGAAGATTAGAATTTTTAAATCAATTTATTAAAGAAATCCGTTCAAGGAACTTTGAATTAGTCCCTGTTTCAGATTTTTTCAAAAATGAATTACCTGATTTTTCATAGCAAAAGGAGATTTTAATGGAAATTATCAAATCGATTATTTTAGGAATCATTCAAGGTCTTACAGAATTCTTGCCCGTTTCTAGTTCCGGACATCTGGTTTTAGCAAAATATTATCTAAATATGCAGGTTGATAGTAATGTTGCTTTTGAAGTTTTCCTTCATCTCGGTTCTGTACTGGCTGTAATTATCTATTTTAGAAAAGATATTATTGAACTTCTTACTTCTCTAATCAAATTCAAAGAAAAAGATAAACGCAATGTAAACAATCGTGAAACTGTATTTTATCTTATTATAGCAACTTTTGTTACCGGGCTTGTTTATTACTTCTTTGACGATAAAATCGAAGCTATTTTTGACACAAACAACACACATAATATTTTATTAGTTAGTATATTTTTGGCTGTAACAGGGCTTATTGTATTTATGTCAGATAAAATTTCAGTTTCAGAAATGAACGAAAAATTAGGTATAAAAAAATCTATCTTAATTGGTATAGCACAATCTTTTGCTCTACTTCCGGGTATTTCAAGATCAGGCTCAACTATCGCAATGGGTATTTTTGTTGGAATGAAAAGAGAATCTGTAGCAAGATTTTCATTTTTACTTTCTTTACCGGCAATATTAGGTGCCAGCTTAGTAAAACTTGATGAGTTCTTGAACCTTAACCAAAGTGAGTTTGCTTCTTATCTTGCCGGAGCAATAGCAGCTTTTATCTCAGGTTATCTGGTTATTGCAACATTAATCAAATTGATTAAGAATAAGAAACTGAAAGTCTTCTCATTCTACTGCTGGACTATCTCGGCAATATCAATAATTTTATATTTGATAAAATAATTTTATGGAAAGGAAAAAATTACAACATCTTAAACATTATGAATTTTTAAAAATTCAAAATGACATAAGATATTGTCCCATTTTTATGATCTACGGCGAGGAATATTACCTCCGTGAAAAAGTTTTATCAATATTGTTGAAACATTTCTCTTCTTCTTTGGAAGATGATTTTGACAAAGTTACGCTTTACGGAGAAAATAACACTGCTTCTGATGCTATTGAAAATCTGGAAATGACTCCCTTCCTATCACAATATAAAATTGTTGTGATGAGAAATTTCAATAAACTAAAAACAGAAGATAAAAACCAAATTGCCGATTATGCCAAAAATCCATCTTCAAGTTCAATCTTTATTGCCGTTACTGAGAAAATTGATAAAAGGAAAAAAGCTGAAAAAACCATTTTCCAGAATTCAACAACTATTGAATGTAAAAAGCCCTACAGTTCGAAAGATATAAATCTTTGGCTAAAAAACGAATTATTTACAAAGAACAAAACAATGGCTTACGATGCTATGCATCTTTTCTCAACTAGCATTGATCTTGACTTTATGCTCGCAAGCAATGAATTGGAAAAACTAATAATCTATACAAATGATGCCGACAGAATCACTAAAGAAGATGTTCAGGCATGTGTTTCTTCTTCAAAGATCAATAAAATTTTTGATTTGCAAAATTCTTTAGGAAACAGAGATATCAAAAAGAGTCTTATGATTTCCGAAAATATGCTTGAGAACAACGAATCGTCTATTTTTTTTGTCGTTATGCTAACTAGGTATTTTACTATTCTTTGGAAAATACAATCACTTAGAAAACAGGGATTATCTGATTCTGAGATATCTAATTCACACTTGAATGAAGTATTTTACAGTTTCCGCTCTGATTATCTTTCACAAGCAAGAAATTTCAGTTTAAACAAATTACGTGAAATTTTTGCTCTTTTATTGCAAGCAGATATAGATCTAAAATCTATCTCTATTAATGAAAATATAATATTAGAATTACTAATATACAAAATATGTAAATAAGGAACATATTATGGATAAAAACTTTAAAAGCGGTTTTGTTTCTATTGTAGGCAAACCAAATGTTGGAAAATCTACATTTTTAAATAAAATCTTAGGAGAAAAACTCTCCATCATCTCCCCCAAACCACAAACAACAAGACAACAAGTAAAAGGAATTTTGTCAGATGAGGAAAAACAGATTGTTTTTCTAGATACTCCGGGTTTTGTAGTTGCCAGATACGAACTTCACGAAAAAATGTTAGAATACATTCAAAACTCGCTAAAAGACTCTGACTTAATTATTTTTATAACAGATGCTAAAAAATTCCCTACTGATTACGATGAACAAATGTGTGAATGGTTAACAAAATTCCGCACGCCTAAGATTGCGCTTCTAAACAAAATCGATCTTGTCAACGAAGATGTTGTTAATAATAAATTAGCTAAACTATCCGAATATGATTTTGATCAGATCATTTCATTATCAGTTATTGAATCAGATGATTTAAAAGATATCGAAAATACTATAACAAAATACCTGCCATACAATCCGCCTTATTATCATCCCGATGAGATATCTGATTTACCAATGCGCTTTTTTGTTCAAGAAATAATCAGAGAACAAATTTTCTTAAATTTCAGAGACGAAATTCCATATGCCTCTACAGTTGTTGTGGAAGTTTATAACGACTTACCTAATAAAGCAGTAATTGCTGCTAATATTTGGTTGGAAAGCAAATCTCAAAAACCAATCTTAATAGGAAAAGATGGCACTATGATTAAAAAAATCAGAATAAATTCAGAAAAAGAGATACATAAAATCATTAAAAAACGAGTAAAATTGGATTTATGGATCAAAATAAAGCCGAATTGGCGTAAGAAGAAAAACGCATTAAAAGAGTTTGGATATTAGTTTTCACTCCATAGAAAAAGATTTTTTTCTGAAATATCTCTGATTTTTCATTTTCTACAGAAAGCACTATTCTTTTGAATTTATTATAGATAGTAATCTATTTTGTGAAAGCTTTCCAAAAACATTGAAAATAAGAAAGCAAATAGATAAAAAAAATATTTGACAATGAAACTCCGATTTAATTATTTGAGCTCACATACGGAACGGAGGATTAGTTCTAATTGGTAAGACAGCGGTCTTGAAAACCGCCGCCCTTTGGGCTTGGGAGTTCGAGTCCCCCATCCTCCGCCATATATTTTATGATCATCTCCGGAGAGGTGACCGAGCTGGCTGAAGGTGCGCGCCTGCTAAGCGTGTGTGGGGATAACACCTCACCGAGGGTTCGAATCCCTCCCTCTCCGCCAGATCATTCCCTAATAAGTAGGGGCGTCGTCAAGTGGTTAAGACACATGGTTTTGGTCCATGCATCGTGGGTTCGAATCCTGCCGCCCCTACCATTTTTTTGCCTATTTTTTTCTCTTTCCTAAAATATCCCCAAATAACATAAAATGATCAACATGTTTGTATGCAACATCAATTTCTCACAAAAAATAATAATTGACCCGACACATTGACTAACTATTTTTGGAAATGGATAAAGTAATTGGAGGAATTTGTGGATAGAGATAAGAAAAATATAGTCATTGTCGAAGACGAAATTATTATTGCTGAAGATCTTCGAATAACATTAATCAATCTTGGATATAATGTAACAGGTCTTTATACTGAGGGTCAATCAATAATCGATGAAATCGATAACATCTCTGCTGATCTTATATTGATGGATATCATGCTAAATGGGAATCTTTCCGGTATAGAAACATCTGAAATTATCCAACAAAAACACGCTATTCCTATTATTTATGTTACTGCTTATGCAAATACAAAAATATTACAGCAAGTAAAGAAAACAAATCCTTTTGGCTATATAGTAAAGCCATTCGAGGAACGAGAGCTTCACGCCACCATAGAACTCGCATTTTCTCGTGAAAATGAAGAAAATTTCAGGAAATTACAATTTAGAAATCAAGAACGTCTTTTAGAAGCATCACTCGCAATTAGCAGTGTTTCCAAATATAATGATGTCATCGAACAAATAATTAAACAAACCACCTTGCTTCTAAATTCTTCAAACACATTAATGTACACTTATAATGAATTTGATGATGTTTATATAAATCCCAAAACAGAAGATACAAACGATGATAATTATGATATTATTGATAATACTTTAAAGTTAAAAAAAATCTTCACTACCAAAAAAGACCCCTACTTTTTTATTTCCATTCCTTTATTTATTGAAGATAGAATTGAAGCTATCATTATTTCAATAAGAAGTTCCGTCCAATTTGATCCTATTGAAATCACTATGATAAATACTTTTGCAAATCATGCAAAGCTTGCATTAAACAACGCCAGTATCATGCATGAATTAAATACTGAGATCAGAATAAGAAAAGCTGCACAACAAGAATTAATAGAACAGATCGAATTTGAACAAGTCATTTCTGAAATTTCTTCTCAATTTGTTTTGGAACGAGATTTAAATAGTTCAATTGATTTTACCTTAAAAAATGTTAGCAAAAAAATAAAAGCTGATAACGCAGTTCTAATTCAAGTTCTGCCTGATAAAAATCTCATTCAAATATCACATAGTAATCCTATAATTATTTCACATTCCAGTAATGGCCTGATTAAAACAAACGATCTTAAATTCCAATATTTTGATAATTGGGTTATCAATGCAAATATAGGAAAGAAAATCGAATTGTCTGCTGAAAATGAACTCACTAAAAAAGATATTAAACTTCTAAAAATATTCTCTGCAAAACATATTTTTGCTTTCCCTATAAAAATTAAAAATGAAATATCAGGATTTCTTTTTGCCTGCTATAAAACAATAAACAATAATTGGAGTGAAAAAAATAACAATCTTCTCTCAATTACTGCTGATATATTAAGTAATGCTTTGGAAAATAACCAAATAGAACATGAGAAGAAAATTATCCAGAATCAACTATATCAATCCCAAAAAATGGAAGTTATCGGAAAATTTGCCGGTGGAATTGCACATGATTTCAATAATCTTCTTACAGCAATTAATGGATACAGTGAATTAGCTTTGAAAAAAAGCAAGAAAAAGAAGCCGGTTGATGAAGAGATCGAAGTAATCTTAGATTGCGGTTTACGAGCTGCACAATTAACAGAGAAATTATTAGGATTTTCCAGGAAACAGATTATACTCCCAGTCGTTCTGAATCTTAATGAATTAATTTTAGATTTAAACAAAATTCTTAACAGATTAATTCCAAAAGAGATAAATCTAATCATGAATCTTTCTGACGAAGAATGTGTTATCAAAGCTGATCCGGGACAAATAGAGCAGATAATAGTAAATTTGGTTGTTAACGCAAAAGATGCAATGAATAATAAAGGCGAAATAATTATTCTAACTGATACTATTTCTTTTGAGCAAGAAATCCCCATCATGCACTCTTCCATTTCACCCGGTGATTATGTAGTTTTACAGATAATTGATAACGGCTCCGGAATTGATGCTGATGTATTGGAACACATTTTTGAGCCATTCTTTACTACCAAAAAAGTAAATGAAGGTACCGGCTTAGGCTTATCTACCGTTTTCGGAATCATCAAACAAAACAAAGGCTATATTGATGTAGAAAGCGAAATTGGAAAAGGCACAACATTCTCAATCTATCTACCTCAATGCATGGAAGAAGAAAATACTATCTCCCGTGATATTATTGGTTCTGATACTGAAGAACTTCCTCTGGGAAATGAGAAAATCTTACTTATCGAAGACGAAAAAAATATTCAAGATTTTGTGAAATCTATCTTGGAAGATCAGGGATATCATATAATTTGCGGATCCAACGGTTTGGAAGGTTTGGAGATTGCCGAAAATATTAAATATGATTTTGATTTATTGATAGCCGATGTAAGAATGCCTAAAATCAGCGGTCCCGAGATGGCAAAAAAACTGATTTCAAATAATCCTAATCTGAAAATTCTATTTGTTTCCGGACACGATAACGATGAACTATCTGATG
>JAMOPB010000258.1 GCA_027064945.1 Candidatus Cloacimonadota bacterium | reverse complement strand
AATTCAATGTCTTCAAGACTAAGTTTTATTAGTACTTCAATTATATTAAAATCATGCTTATGCCGTAACATTTTTTGACGTAAAACAGGATTTGTTGCATGCACTGAAACATATAAGGGGGAAAGTTTTTGCTCTATTATTTTTCTAAAATCTCTTTCTGCCAGATTAGTCATTGTGATAAAATTTCCAAATACAAAAGATAAACGGTAATCGTCATCTTTTATGTATAAAGAATGTCTAACATCAGGCCGCATCTGTTCCACAAAGCAAAAAATACAATCATTTGCACATAAACGGCATTTGATATTTTCCGGTTCAATACCTAAAGGTAATTCCCAATTTTGAGTTAATTTAATTTTGTTCTGAGAATCACCTCGAAGATAAACTATTTCCAAATCTCGATCAGCTGCATAAAATTGCAGATCTAAAAAATCATTAATCAGTTTACCGTTGATAGTAATAATCAAGTCACCTGCTAACAAGCCGGCATTCTCAGCTAAACTTTCCGGTTGAATATATTCTATTTTTAAAGGCATAATTTAATCGTTGTAACTTACCAAAGTAGTAAATAATCTAAATGATGGAACTTCTTTCAAGACAATGGTAATTGCAGATGTGAGTGGAGCCGCTAAAATCATTCCAACCGGTCCCCAAACCCAATACCAAAATATCAATGAAATTAATACAAAAAGAGGAGTCAATTGCAACTGTTTCCCCATAACACGTGGTTCAATAAAGTTTCCGATCAACATTTGAATTGTAACAAGTGTTGCACTGATAGCGATAAGTTGCCAACTAAGTCCATATTGAATGAAACAGATTATAATAGGAAAAGATGAGGCAATAATTGATCCAATATTAGGAACAAAATTAAGGATAAATATCAGCAAGCCGGAAACAACAACAAAATCAATTCCAAAAATAGCGATAAAGAACATTGAGAGTAAACCTGTAGCTAAGCTAATAGCCGTTTTATTCACAATATATTTATTGATTTGTGTAGTTATTTTTTTTGTTATATGCTCAGATAGGTGAAAATCGTCATCCGATAAAATTGCTTTAAATCTTTTATTTAAATCTTCCAAGTCCAACATTATAAAAATTAGGAAAGCAATTGTAAGAAGTAATTTAGCAAAGAAATCAATAAAAGAGCCGGCAGTTGTAGAAAGAATTCTTGTAAGAGAAATTTTATCTGCGATTTGGAACCAATTAACTTTATTTTCTAAAAAGGATGTTACATTTTCAAAAGGCATATCTATAAAAGTAAAGAAATCTTTTGTCATATCAGTAATTGCGTTCTCATATTTAGGAAAGTCATCAACGAAAGCAGTAATACTAGTAGAAATCACAGCTCCAACCACAGTAAACGAGAAAAGAATAATTATTACAAAGAAAAGCAAATTTACTCCTATCGGGATCTTTTTATCGCGTAAAAATCTATTAATAGGTTGGAATAAAAATGAAAGGAAAATTGCAAATGTAAGAGGAATAAAAATATGCTGTAATGTTTTCAAGATATAGACAATCACAGCCATTGCCAAAATACTCATAGAAATTCTTCCACCATAATTGTTGTTTTCGTTCATCACTTTCTCCTGTTTATTTTGATAATTTTTTCATTCTATCTAGTTCTTCTGACTGGTTTTCCACAATCTGATTATCTTGACTAAGAAGATCATAAGCTAATTTAAAATATTTTTTTGCTTCAGCGTTTTTTTGAATATGATAAAGTTCGGCTAATTCTTGATACACATAACCGTCTTTAGGAAGATTCGCATCATCAATTTCCTTTTCCAATTCTTTCTGAATTTTCAGTGCTTCATCGTATTTTCCCAAAGATCTATAAACTCTACCAACCGACCACTTGGCAATTCTAGTAGCATTATCGTCTGCTTGAGCTTTCCTATAATCATAACCTTTTTGGAAATATTTTAAGGCTTCTTCAAAATCTCCCTGATCATGATAACTCCAGCCGATATTGTTATATAATGGACCTAACCAAGATTTTATTCTTAAATCTTTAGTCTCTTCAGCAATCTCGATTGCTTTCAAATTCCAATTAATCTGTTCTTTGGGATCTTCAACAATCCCCAGCATATGTATTGTATCCATCACATAGAAATCTAATTTATTGGCTTTACCATAATCATA
>JAMOPB010000257.1 GCA_027064945.1 Candidatus Cloacimonadota bacterium | reverse complement strand
AATTGTTTTAAGAAACTATCTAACTCTTTCGCACTAAGCCCTGCTTCAACTGCCACTTTCCAAAACTCAATAGGAATTTCAAGTGATAATTTTTCAGAAATAGCTTTTGACATAAGAGCTGAACCGATAGCTTTTCTTGCTAATCTTTCTTCTGGTGAAAGTTTTTCTAAATTAGTTGGTTCTACATTTTCTTTTAGATAATCAATATATTCACTTGTAGAATTAAACTCCTCTTCTCTTCTATCACATCTCATAGCTCTATCTCCGATATCTTCCACATTATCTTCTGGTTTTATAATTCCAAGCAATTTACCCACTGCTTCAATCACATCTGCTACTAATCTAAGTTTTTCAACTCCCCACTCAATCATTGTTTTTGCTGTTTCTTTAATCACACTTCCAACAACTGATGCTACTTTTGTTACTACTGAAACGGCTGCTGATACTACTGAACCTATAAATGATAAAAATCCCATCTTTTACTCCTTAATTTCTATTTTATAAATTTCGTTATTATTTGTTACTTCTCCATTTTTACTAATAGTCCATTCAAATTTTGTAGGACTAACTAATCTTATATACACATCCTCATTTGGATTTTTCTCCTCTATTTTTATTGTTAGTTTTTTGATTGAACTATCACTAATTTCAAGTTTTCCTGTCGTTGCTAATGGTAAAGATGTATAATAAATCTCAAAATCTCTTCCTGCATTTATAAATCTTTGCCATTCAAAATATTTAGTATTTCTATCAATTTTTATTTGGAAAAATTTTCTTCTTTTCATACCTAAATAATATTTAAATTTAATATCATCTTCAATATTTTTATCAATCACTAACACATTTCCACTTTTTCTTGTTTCAATAAGTCCAAAGGCAACCCCTGTTTTACCATTTGGTTGTTCAAAATTATCGCTATTATCTAATGGTTGATAAACTTTAATCTCTCCTGTTAAGTTTTTATTACCTAATTCCTCTTCTATTTTTTTATCAAATGATTTTTTTACTAATGGAGATTTGCTTGAATTTCCTGCTAAAAATATATTTATATCCTCACATTCACTTATCGCTTCTAAATTGTCAGCTATTACTCCATCTATCGCTTCAAAAAAGTTATCAACCCCTTTTTGAATTCTATCTTCTAAAATTTTTAAAAGTTTTTCTTCATCTACATTTATCTCAATATTTGGTATAGGAGTTCCATCTTTATCTAAAAGAGTTACTTTTAATCCATCTGTAAAAATCTCGCTTTCAAAATCTTCTCTTTCCCAAAATCTTCTTAATTCTCTTGTCATTGTAACCATATTTTGTTTGGCTACTCTTGTGTTATCTACCCAAATTCCTGCTTTTGTAGGAATATCTGTAATTCCTGATGGCAAACTAAATGGAGTTTTGTTTTCAATCACGACATCATCTAAATTATCCATAAACACATTAAAAGCAAGTAATTCCAAAAGGTTTTCACCACCTAAATATCTATCTCCACCAGCTCCAAAATGTTCAATCACATAATCATACCCTTCTTCTTTTCTGTTTTCTTCATCACTCCATCTAAATATCCCAAAATCAAAATCGGTAGTCCCACCACCAAAATCAAAAATAGCATAAAAGTTTTTTTCGTTTTCTTCTGCTAATCCATATTTTTGTAAAGCAACGGCAGCATAAGCTGCTGGCTCACTTACTCCTTGTTTAACTACAATTTCTTTATCAATTTTTGGGATAGATTTTGTCAAACCTTTTTTGAAATTAAATAAAATTTTATCTCTTATTGCTTTTTCATAAGTTACTGGAAATGATAAAAGATAATCTGTATAAATCCCGTTTATTTGGTTATTTACATAAAGTCCAATATAATAAGCATAAATCTCAATAGGATTAACCTCTTCATCATCTATTTCTAAAAATGGCTCAAACTCAAAGTCATTTTTTTGATAATCTTCTATTTTTATTTTTCTTTTTGTATCCCCTGCCCATTGTTTAAGGTCTGTAACATAAGCATTGAAATTATCTGATTTAAGAGTATTTTTCGTATAATCTTCATAAGCATAATGACTCATTGTTACATCTTTGAAATTTGTAAAAGGTCTAAAATCTTCATTTTCATAATCATCTAAAAAACTTTCAAAATCTTTAAATCCTAAAATTGTAGGGTTTTCAAAATCC
>JAMOPB010000256.1 GCA_027064945.1 Candidatus Cloacimonadota bacterium | reverse complement strand
TTTCCAAATAAATTACTCTACAACAGAAAAATTATATAATTTTGTAAAAAGCCAAATTTCAAAAAATGAAACAATAATGGATGCTTATAGTGGAGTGGGAACGATAGGACTTTATTTGGCGGATAAAGCCAAAGATGTGATCGGGATTGAATTTGTTGCCGCTGCCGTTGAAGATGCAAAACAAAACATAAAATTAAATAACCTAAATAATTGCCAATATTATGTTGGATTAGTTGAAGATAAGATTGAGGAAGTTTGCAAGAAAACTGTTCCGGATACAATTATTTTTGATCCACCTAGAAAAGGGCTGGAAAAAAAGATTATTACGGTTCTTGAGCATAATGAAATAAAGAAAATTATCTATGTTAGTTGTAATCCAATGACTCAAAAAAGAGATTTGAATTTGTTAAAAGAGATTGGTTATAAAATAAAGAAAATCCAACCTTTTGATATGTTCCCACAAACTTGGCATATTGAGAATGTAGTGATTTTAGAAAAATGAAGATAGCGAAATTTCTATTATTCCTCATAATTTTTATTATCAGCTGTGATTCTACAAATCCCAAAATTTATGCTGAAGCAAAAATTAATGAAATTCTTACTGATCTGGAATTAAGCTTTAATAGTAATGATTTAGATCAGATTATGAAATATTATCATTCTGATTATCGACAGTATAAAGATGGATATTATCTTAGCAAAGCTGATATTTATGATAAATGGGAATATCGCTTAGCTGAGTATTCCATTTTAGATATTGATGAACGCGAGATAGAAGTAAGTGGAGATTTTTGGGCAGTTGTTACTTGCAAGATGAGTTTAATTTCTGATGACGAGATTTTGGAATATAATGAACCTTCCGAAGAAAACGGAGAGATCTCATATTTTTATAAAACAAGTTCCGGTGAATGGAAAATTTGCGGAGAACATTTTAATGACTATTAAAAAAAATCCCGACTAATTTGAAATAAATTAGTCGGGTATTTTACAGAATTACTACCGAATTATAAATTATTTTTTGTAATATGCTCCACATCCGATAAAAGTATTATCATCGATCTTTTTTAGAAATGTAAGTTTCGATTCCACTTCGTTTGTATTGTAGTTTCTCCAATGATAATCTGTCCAACTTTCATCACAAAGTTGCATTTTCTTAATGAATTTCTGAATGAAATATATCCCTTTTGAATCTTTTAAATCTATTAGATTTTTCCCCTTTAAACTTTTATCTCGACCATGAACAAGCATTTTACCATTCATGTCGATGACAAAAACATACAAATCTAAATAGAAGAAATCCGAATTAGGATCTTCAAATGCTTCAAATGCTTTTTCTTGCCCGTTTTTAATAAGATAATCATATGCCTTTAGTGTTAATTCTTTAGCTTGGAAAGGAGTACCACGCATATTAACAGAATTTATCTCATCAACTTGAGATCCAAAACCAATTGCTTCATTTGAGACATCTAATTTTTCTTTTGCGATAGGATTATTTACTCGATCAGCGACTAATGAAATTGAGATTGTAAAAATCACGGTAAATAAAATAAATTTCTTAACCATTGTAACCTCCTTGTCTAAAAAAAATATTTTTAGACTTGCAACTAATTGGAAAATATTAAGTTAAAACACTATAATTATGAATCATTACCTCTTTTGTGATCTTACTATATGTTCGATTGTAATACATTTACTCAAATTTTTCAATGTATGCTGAACTCATAAGGAATAAAACAATATCATCAGAATTTAAGCAATCTTTTTTTTATAATGTTTAGCAAATTTTTTTTTGCTACGTTAGATTCAGTTATATTTTTTTTTGTTATAGAGAATGAACTTGTAATAAAATGTAGAACAAGAGAGATATGAAAAGGGAAATGTAATTATTGAAAGACCCATAAACCATAATCAAATTTTTGTTTTTATCTGTGCGATTCGTGGATAAATAAATTATCACACAGAATAGGACGAAGCTGTATCGAAGTGAGACAAAATCTGGATTTTTACAAGTAGATCATAGATAAAAATTTACTTCGATCATTGGCATAGTATGTGATTTGGCAAAGAATGAGGAAACGAGTAAATTCTAAATAAAATATAAGTAACTGATTATGCTGGAGTATGTTACTGCATTGGTGATTTTGTTGTTTTGAAAAAGAAAATTATTGTGAGTT
>JAMOPB010000255.1 GCA_027064945.1 Candidatus Cloacimonadota bacterium | reverse complement strand
AAACATTCCCAAAAATCTTCGAGCGTTCTTAGATGAAAATATCGAATCTGCGCTTCCTGAAATAGTACAAAAACAAGTGTCTATCGACGGGACAACAAAATATTTATTAGAATTACCCGACGGTAGTAAAATTGAGATGGTTTTAATGCCTTCCGGAAAGAAAAATACACTTTGCGTTAGTTCTCAAGTTGGTTGTGCTAGGGATTGTCAATTCTGTGCTACAGCAACTTTGGGCTTGAAAAGAAATTTAACTGTTTCGGAAATTTTAGGTCAAATTTACCTCGCAAGATTGGAATTAGGTGAAAACAAACTTACCAACATCGTGTTTATGGGAATGGGCGAACCGTTAGATAATTACGAAAACTTGATAATTTCTATAAAAATTTTGCAACACGAGCAAGCCTTTAGTTTCAGTCCCAGAAGAATCACGGTTTCTACATCCGGTGTTGTGCCAAAAATTTATAAGTTAGCGGAAAGCGGCTTGAAAGTGAAATTAGCTGTATCATTAAATGCCGCAATCGATAGTAAAAGATCTATCTTGATGCCGATAAATAAAATATATCCTCTTGCAGAATTGAAAAAAGCTCTTTTAGATTTTCGCCGCAAAACTAATTTTCGCATTACTTTTGAATATGTTTTAATTAAAAACTTCAATATGGATGATGAAGATATAAAAGCTATTAAGAAATTTTTGGGCGATATATCTTGTAAGATAAATTTAATTGCTTGGAATGCAGTAGAAAATCTTCCTTATCTTTCTCCTTCGGAAGAAGAGATCGATAAATTTACAGAAAAGCTTCATGTGCTTTCTGCTGCTGTAACCAGACGTAAAAGTAGAGGAAATGACATTGCCGCTGCCTGTGGGCAATTAGCGGCAAAAGGAGAACAAAAATGAGTAATATTACAGAACTAAAAGAAAAATATCTTAAACCGATTTTTGCTGAAACAAACGCAAAAAGAGTAAAACAATGGCCTGTTAATTCAGATAATTTAGCACAATATATTGATCACACAATTTTAAAACCTGATGCTACTGATGAAGAAATAATCAAAGTTTGTAATGAAGCTGAAGAATACAAATTCCGCAGTGTTTGTGTGAATCCTGTAAATGCTAAATTGGCAAAAAGCAATCTTCCAACTGTAGATTTGTGTTGTGTTGTTGGTTTTCCACTGGGACAAAATAGCACAAAAATAACCGTAGCAGAAGCTAAGCAAGCAATAGATGACGGAGCTGTAGAGATTGATATGGTTATCAATGTTGGTTGGTTGAAATCTAAAAAATATGACGAAGTGGAAGCTGATATTGCTGCTGTTGCAGATGTATGTCATCAAAATGGTGCAATCTTAAAGGTAATCTTAGAGACTTGTCTTTTAACTGATGAAGAAAAAATTATGGCTTGTATTTTAAGTATGAACGCAAATGCAGACTTTGTGAAAACTTCTACCGGTTTTAGCTCTGGTGGTGCAACAGTGGAAGATGTGAAATTAATGCGTGAAGTTGTAGGCGAAAATCTTGGTGTGAAAGCTTCCGGTGGAGTAAGAGATAGTGAAAAAGCTATTGCAGTAATCAATGCCGGCGCAAATAGAATTGGTGCTAGCAGTAGTATAAAAATTATCGGGAAATAGGAAAATTTAATGATAGTCAAAATAGCAGGTTATAATATCGATAAGAGCTTAATTGAAACATTGCCTAATCAGAATATTGCTACTCCTGAAACAATTTCTGCTGCTTATGCTAGAATTAGTAGAAGTAAGAAAAGTGTAACTGAGTTACGCGAAGTAGCTTTGGATGAAGTGGAAAAAGCAAGAACATCAAACGAAAACATAATCTTTGAGATGGGGCACAGCAGTGTAGCTGAGCATGCTGTTTTTAATTTTGATATTATTGGTGTTTCACGTTATTTGGTGGAAACTATTCAACGAACACGTTTAGCTTCTTTTACCGAAAAATCACAACGTTATGTTACTTTGGACGGAGATTATATTGTTCCACAAGAGATAAAGGGAACAACTCTGGAAAAAGATTTTAAAAACATTGTTGCTATGCAAATAAACTTATACGATCATCTTTATGAAAGTGGGAAAGAATTTTTGGAAAAAAACAGATTTGCCGGCACACAAAAAGAATTATATGGGAAGGCAAAAGAAGATGCTCGTTATGTGCTACCTCTTGCTACCGA
>JAMOPB010000254.1 GCA_027064945.1 Candidatus Cloacimonadota bacterium | reverse complement strand
GATCAATTATGAGCTTTTTGATTTTCATAAAATAGGTTTTCATTTCGGTTACACAAATCAGCCGCTAAAAGAGATTATTCCCAATATTTATGAACCTACTTATCGAGAATTTACCGATTGGAAGCGTTATCAAAGTTCTCTATCAGCATTTTTCCAGTTAAAAGATAATTTGGAATTTAACGGACAAATCTATTATGATCAATACAATGACACTTACGTGGAATACAAAGATGCAGATTTCACCGAACTTGATTTAGGCTGGCCTTCAAATTTGGAAAGTTGGACTTTCGGAACACACAATTTTATTGATTGGGATATAAATAAAAATCTGAAACTTACTAATGGTTTTCGCTATGAAAAAAGCGCCTATAATCGAAGAGATAAACTTTATTATTTAGATTGGACTTCCAATTCATCTCAACAAATAAATTATTTTTTACAAACCGAAACAAATAAAAGTAATTTCTCCGCTACAGTCAGCTCTGGTCTTTCATTTTTTAAAATTGGAGAATCCAACGAATGGAAAGCTCATTTCCAGCCAAGTGCCGGCATCTATTACAAAAATAATAATAATCTAAAATTATCTTTGGCAAGTGGGATAAACACAACTTATCCGACGTTACGACAGCTATTTTCTTCTCATTCGGGAAACGAAAATTTGCGTGAAGAAAAAGCTTGGAAAAATGAATTTACAATAGAACAACCATTCACATTCTATTCTGTCGGTGGTAATATTTATAGCTCCATTTATTATAACAAGATTACCAATCTTATCCAACGCGTAGGAGATGTTAATCAAAATCTTAAAGATGCTGAATCTTACGGCTTTGAAACTACTTTTAAACTGAAATTCGGTTGGGAACATGAAATTTCTTACAGTTATTTGAAATACACAGATAAAGATATCGCAGGTGCTGTTGGCGCTCCTGAAAACAGTTTTTCAATAAAACAATCATATAAGATATTGGAAAACGCTAAAATAGCATATCAAGCAGATTGGAAAGATTCTCGTTTAACCGAAAATCCACAAATTACTTTGGAGCCGTATTGGAATCATTCCATAAAGTTACAAACAAAATTCAAGCGTTACAAATTCGCTTTGGGATTTGATAATATTTTTGATACAATTTACTTCTCTAAATATGGTTATCCTGCACCGGGACGCAATTTTATATTAAATTTGGAAGTTGAAATATAATGCAAAATCTCAATCTGCGATCAATCTTGATAATTGTAATTCTGATAACTTCTCTTTCAGTTATTTTTCAAGATCTCATCATGCAAATTTCGCTGTTGAGTGCTACTTTTATTCTGATTATCCTGAAAAATCCTTCAAAGGATAGTATAAATCGCATATTTCACCGATTACATACAATTGGAAGAGTAATCGTTACTTTGATGTTTTTTCAAGTCCTATTCCGCAATGAAGGGACAGTGTATTTTTCTTATGGAATCATCTCAATAACTTCGGGCGGAATCACTTACGGTCTTGTTTCATCAATGCGTTTTTTCCTAATTATCCTAATTGCAAGTTTGCTTTTTGATGTTCCGTATTCAGATTATCTACTTGCCTTCAAAGCGTGGAAATTTCCATATGAAATATCATTTATGGTTGCTTCTGTTATTCATTTTATTCCAATCTTTTCTTTGGAATTTTCCAAATGTATTGAAGCACTTAAACTACGCGGAATTGATTTGAATAATCTTAAATGGAGAAATCGCCCTAAAGCTTATATTTCATTGATTTTCCCTGTAATTGCCAAAGCGATAAATGATGTGCAATATCGTGCTATATCATTGGAATTACGCGGTTTTCGATTGCATAAAAACAGAACTTCCATTTATGAAGATAAATTAAGAACTATTGATTGGATAGTTCAAATATCAGCTTTTATCGTTTTTGTTTTTGTCATTTGGATAAAAACGAGATAAGATTAACGGTTAAAAAATTTATAATAAATAGATGTGCTAAAACTTATATTTTCCAATTTGGAAATTAGTTGATTCACAATAAAGAACTTAGTTTTTTCTGATATTTTCAGGAATAGAAAAGGAGATTTTATGAAAGCAATAAGTGTAGCCGGTTATCATCACACAGGCAAAACCACATTAGTAACAAATATTATTAAAGAACTAAAAAAACGTGGTTATAAAGTCCAATCTATCAAAGATATTCATTAT
>JAMOPB010000253.1 GCA_027064945.1 Candidatus Cloacimonadota bacterium | reverse complement strand
CAATTTTTTTATTTAATCAACTGTGATTGATTTTGAAACATTTTTTGGAACATCAGGATGAACACCATGTTCAGAAATCCCCATGCTATCTAGTTTTTTCATTTTCTTAATACTCATAGAAAGTGCAAGAAGTTGTAAAACAACAGTTGAAGAGAAGGTTGTCATCATTGCATCACCAGTTTTAGGTAATGTGATATAACCCCAGCCATAATAACCTTCATCGTGTGGATTTGTTTTTGCATTTTCCAATAATTTGTCATTTTCCTCAGCAATTACAAATGTATCTCCTCCTCGGATTTTATGTGTATTAATCTGAGAAATTGTTAGATTCACATCTCTCTCATCCGGTCCGGTGATATAGATAAGCGGATAATTACGATATCCTGAATCGAAGAAATTATATTCATCAACTATCGTATCAAAAAGCTCTATTCCTTTCCTAGAAAGATTGAATGGCTTTGTTTGAGTAAAGATATAATTTGTTACTGCCATGGTTAACTTATGCCTTTCTTCATATAAAATACCGCTATTATGACCACTCTTATAAATTCTATCTATAATCTGAATATAATTTTTCAGCATCGATCTTACATTTTTCACACCAAAAACTGTATTTTTCCCTAAAATGGTATTTGGACCATGTTTAAATTCGGAAGCTTCTCCACCTTCAGCATGATTTAATACTGTTTCGCGGATTTTCAATGCACCTTCTTTAGCCACACCTGTAATTTTAGTCGCTAAGATATGCATTGATGGCTCCATATAAATCTTTCTAGCTACAAATTCCACTTGCTCTTTTGTGGAATCAATTGTTGCTTGAATAAGATCCGGAATAAAAGAAACTGAATCCAATCTGCTATCTAAATTTTTCTTAGCTTCTTCAAATTGTTCTTTATTCAATCCTAATTTTGATAATCTTGCTTGTGCTAATCTGATAGCCAAATAATAGAACAAAGTAATTTGATTCATAAAACTTTTGGTAGCCGGAACAGCAATCTCCGGTCCGCAATTAATTGGAATGGAAACATCACTCTTTTCTTGGCCTAATGTAGAATTCATATTGTTTACCAATACAATTTTTTTCACATCCAATCCGCTTGAATCAACATCATTGAAAATATCGATCAAATCTTTTGTTTCTCCACTTTGAGAAACACCAATAATCACATCATCATCCCGAAGGCTTTTGGAGAATTGTCCTCTATAATCGCCCGGTAAAGTTGGAATAATATTGATATTTGCTATTTCATTAAAGAAAATAGATGCTGTTTTAGCAGCGTGAAACGATGTACCACAAGCTATTGCATAGATAGTTCCTTTCTTATCGTTTGTATTTTCCAATAATTCTAAGAAATCTTTAACGCTTTTATTGAAGCTTTTCACATCATTCAATTCAGCGATGCTATCCATTGCTTTGGAAATCAACATATTTGTTTTATCAAAATGATGATTTAGAAGTTCGATAAAGATATTCTTATCGGAAGAGAAAAAGTATTTCCTCTCAAAATTTTCTTTTACCAACTCATTATAAATGCTTTGATAATTTTTCTTAACTTCTTCATAAAATTTTATAGCTTTATCAGAATCTCTGAATTCATTAAAGAATTTCATCTGATCTTCAAATCTATTAGTGGCTAAAATATTCTCGCTTAGAATGGTAAGATCTTTCAGCATTTTTTCTTTTTTCAAAAGCTCTATCATTCTTCTGCCTGTATTTGATCCACCCTGGAAGATTTTTATCAATTTCCTGGTTGACTCAACTTCAGCGGCAATTTCTTGTTCCATAAAATAATCAAATTCTGGTAAGAGCTCTGTATCTTCGGCACGTAATTTTGAACGAACAGGCTTCTTTTCTATTACATCACCAGCTTCAATATAGCTATCTTTACGGTTAATTCTTTTTTGCTTGATTCTTCTAAAAGCAAAAAGATTAAAATCATCTTTGCGAAATTCCACACATTCGCCTTCACGCATATTTACAAGGTTTTTTGTAAAACGCAATACTGCTGTTAAATCTGAAGAAGCTAAACCAAATTTATTTCCGTCTATAGTTCCTACCCCAAAATATAGGCTGCTTCCGGCTTTGATAGCATAGCTATATTCAGTAATAGGATCCACTATCACAGCGGCATAAGAACCTACCATTTTATTAGCAGCACGAATAATAGCGTTTTTCATAGCTTTT
>JAMOPB010000252.1 GCA_027064945.1 Candidatus Cloacimonadota bacterium | reverse complement strand
CACACTTTTATCTGAATTATTTAAAGAGAATTTTACACAGTTATTATTTTTAGAATTAATATTTATCGGATTAGGACAACTCTTGATAGAAATATCCGAAACTTGAACATCATCATCAGCACTGGCAGGCTCAGCTTCAAAACATCCCATATCAATGATATTGCCAATAACTCTTTCGTTTCCTGCCAAATCCAATTCAGGTATAAAATCAATTTTCTCCGATCCGGAATCAACACAAGGTGAACTTAATTCTAATTGATAATTCCAATTTTCATCGTTCATAAAAATTGGGTCTTGATCAATATTTGCATTATCAAAGTCAATGTTTTGAATATTATTATTGCGAGTATAAAATTCTTTCGCTTCCCAAATCTGCTGATGTAAATAGGGAATATTTGCCTCATTATCTCTGATTATATTATTATAAAAATGAGGTTTTGAAAGGAAATTTTTTATTGTGCATGTTTCGATATATTCTTCCTGATTATCTATATAATTTCCAACAATCGTATTATTATAAACTCTTGGATATGAATATCCATTATAGATCGCTGCAACATTTTTTAAGGCAGTATTTTCTGTTATCAGATTTCCAAAAATAATCGGATTAGCATTTTTATAACAAAAAATTGCACCGGCATAAAATGCTAAATTATTATGTATATAGTTGTTGGAAATAATCAGATTCGAGTAATCATAAATTCTAATTGCACCACCAATTCTTTCATTAAATTCACCTTGGCTTGGTATTAATGCTTTAGCATTTTTCAGCTCACAAAAAGATATTTTACTGGTTGGAAGCGAAGGATTTGATTGATTAAAGAATATTCCGCCCCAAGCACCTACTGCTAATGAATCAGCTTCAAATAAAAACTCATATTGTGATTTGAAAACAATCCGCTCTTCAGCAGTTCCTACTGCTAATAAAGCTCCCTGAATTTGCATTTGATAGTAATCTTCAAAAATAACTTCCGTACCCGGTTGAATAGATAAAACAGCATCAGATTCTACAAGAATATCATCCGTTACAACTACAACATCTGCATTCCAATTTGTATTTTCAGAAATCAGCCCGCCCACTTCGATAGTATCTCGGTGAACAGAAATTTGTGGTTCAGAATTGTAGTTTATCTCATTTATTGGATCATCAAAAATTTGACATCCATAATTTATCGCAGGTGAAGATGGTTCTACTCTGTAATTGCCATTTTCAGGATCTATCAATTGTGGATTCACAGAATAAATATTATTGTATGGAGGCAACCCGGCCTCTTCCCAAGCAAATGGTTCAAATCAGCCATATTCGCAATACAAACTAAAATGATTAAGTAAATCATTATTAGATGAATCGGAAAAATATGACCAATTATCGATAATTTCAGGAATTCCAAACAGGTCTATTTGTCCGCTTACAGCAAAATTGATGCCTGTTGGTAAAAAATCCATTGATCGACCATTAATATACATAAAGTCATAACCAGTATCTTCTGCATCAATTGCAATATTCCGTTCAATAAGAATTCCATCTCCGCAACCATATAGGCGAATTGCAAAATCTTCAGGTTTATAGAAAGTGCAATATCTCACGCTACCGGAAGGCATGGCAGTTATTTCTTCATTATTCATTCCACGAAATCTGATATTGCCGTTAAGAATAATTAAATTTTCTACATCAAAACGCGATTCTGTGTAGGCAAAAGTTAGTTCTCCGCCTTGTAAATCTAAAATTGCACCATTACCTTCAATTTTTATATTTCCAATATCCTCGCCCAAGATTTGATTTGTAAATGGTACGAAAGTTCTTCCTAAATATAGGCTTCCCGTATATACAATTCCGGTTTCCAATTGTAAGATTTTTTGATAATCGGCATTGCCTTCAGCTTGTAGATATGCTTCTTGTATCGTAATGGAAAAAAGTGGGAAAATAATAAGAAAAATAATAACTGTAATGATGATTTTATGCATCTTCATATTCCTAAAAAAATAGCCGGCATCATTGCCGGCCATATCAATTTTATTTATAAAATTCTTGAATCTTCTCAATAACAAAATCTTGCTGTTCACGTGGTAATTCCGAATAGATAGGAATTGAGAGAACTTTCTTTGCGATTTTTTCCGATATTGGAAAATCACCTTCTTTATATCCTAAATATTCAAAACATTCTTGCAGATGAAGTGGCTGTGGATAATAGATAGCACAACCAATCTCATTAGCTTGCAAAAATTCCATTAATCCATCACGATTTTCTGCTTGAATTGTAAACTGATTAAAAATTGATTTTGCTTTTGGATGAATAACAGGCAATTTGATTTGTTTAACATCGCTTAGAGATTTATAATAGTAATCCGCATTAGCTCTACGCTGCTCACTCCAACCATCTAAGAAAGGAAGTTTAATTTTTAAAACAGCAGCTTGAATAGTATCAAGACGGCTATTTAATCCGACCCATTTATGATAATATTTAGGATTTTCACCATGAACACGCAATTGCTTTAATCTTGCAGCTAACTCAGCATCATTAGTAAGGCACATTCCGCCATCACCCATAGCACCTAAATTTTTGCTAGGGAAAAAACTCAAAGTTCCTATATCTGCAATTGTTCCTGCCACTTTCCCATCATATTCCGCACCAATTCCTTGAGCATTATCTTCAATCACTTTGATATTATTTTCTTGGGCAATCTGCATAATTTTGTCCATTTCTGCAACTTGACCAAAAAGATTAACTGCTATTATTGCTTTTGTTTTCCCGGTTATAGCAGCAGAAATTTTATTCGGATCAATATTAAAAGTATCAGGATTAATATCTGCAAAAACCGTTTTAGCTCCTACGCGATGAATAGCTCCGGCAGTAGCAAAGAAAGTAAATGGAGTAGTTATAACTTCATCACCGGCTTGCACATCCAATGCCTTTAGAGCTAGAACCAAAGCATCAGTTCCCGAAGCACAACCTATTGCATACTTACAACGATTATATTCTTGCATCATCTCTTCCAATTCAGCAACTTGTGCACCAAGTACATATTGATGAGAATTCAACAACTCGCTAAAAGAAGCCAAAATTGCATCTTTAATATCAGAATATTGACCTTCTAAATCTAATAATTTCACTTGCATTTGCTTTTCCTACTCTTCGAAATGAGATATGATTCGCTCTAAAATTTTATCTAAATTGTATTTTGGTTTATAACCAATGAATTTATTTATCTTAGTTAAATCCGGTTTACGATGTTTCATATCTTCAAAACCTTCTTCAAAAGCATCTTCATATTTCACATACTCTATTTTAGATTTTGATTTAGTCATTTTCTTAATCTTCTTTGCCAACTCTTCAATTGTAATTGGAGAATCATTTCCGATATTAAATATCTCGCCTTCACATTTTGGATCTTCCATTAATTTTATCATTCCATCGGTAACATCACAAACATCACCAAAACAACGAGATTGCTGACCATCTCCAAAAATAGTAATTGGATGATTCAATAAAGCAGATTTCACAAATTTTGGAATAACCATTCCGTACTGACCGGTTTGACGAGGCCCAACTGTGTTGAAACATCTAACAATAACAACCGGTAATTTCTTCTCACGATAATAAGCTAATGACAAGAATTCATCAACAGCCTTAGCGCAACTATAGCTCCAACGGCTAATACTAGTAGCTCCAAGTAATCTATCATCATCTTCCTTAAAAGGGATAGAATCGCTTTTACCATAAATTTCCGATGTGCTGGCAACCAACACTTTTTTCTTATATTTATTGGCAATTTCCAAGACATTCTCTGTTCCTGAAATATTTGTTTTAAGTGATAATAGAGGATTATCTATGATATATTTCACACCGACAGCTGCAGCTAGATGATATATTCTATCACAATTCTTAATCAATCCTTCCAAAACTTGCTCATTCAATATCGTATCGATAGTATAGCTGAACTTTTTATCTTTCATCAAGTGTTTGATATTTTCCAAACTACCTGTAGATAAATTATCGATAACTGCTACTTCATGGCCTGCAGCCAATAATTTTTCTGCCAAATGTGAACCAATAAAACCTGCTCCACCTGTTATTAATATTCTCATTATATCTCCTAACTTGAACTGAAAAATCAGTTCAAATCTATTTTTTTTTATTTAACTAAACCTTCTATCACTACTATCGAAGTTGCTAAACCGGAAACAAATGCAATAGTTTCTTTTATGTATGGCCAATAGTAAGAAAAACGTTCATGACGAGGGACATAGATAGTATCTCCGGCATAAATCTTTGTATCTTTATCAGCATCTACCCATTCGCCACTTCCAGCTTTAATAATGCGGATTTTCATCTTACTGGCTGTTTTAATTGTTCCGCCGGCTTGCTGAATATAATATTTATAATTTTTACCTTCAACAAAAGGATATAAACCGGGTTTGTTTACTTTGCCATTTACGGAAACCACAGTTTTTTTCATTGTAACGAAAATTCTATCTTGATCATTTAAGATAACATCGTTCTCAGGGTTTTCAGAATTATATAACTCGGTAAAATTTTGTTTAATTAAGTTTCTTTTTTCAGCATACATTTGCCTAACATATCTATATTCTGCCGTTGATAGATCCAATGTTGAAAATCTTCTTAACTGATCAAACTCCGGATACATTACATCCAGATTACCAATTCTATATAAATATGAGTTACTTAAATCAGCCAATTCTGTTGGACCACCACATTTTTTTAGAATTTCGGATAGAGTTGTTTTCCCAACCTCAATCGCATATTCTCCGGGATATTTCACTTCTCCTTCGATTGTTACGTAACTTTTTTCCTGATAATTCGGTTGCTGCCGAATATAAATTCTATCTCCATTTTGCAATTCGATATTATCAATTGAATTTGGATCATTAATGATATCTTTTGCAGAGAAATATATTGTTTCAAATTCTGAAGAATCACCTAAGAATCTTTCTATATAACAATTTTCAGAATCAATCCCATTTCCTAAACCATATACTAAATCCAAAATATCGGAAATTTTTTCACCTTGGATTAATTCCAATTTAATCTTTTCATTATTTTGTTCCATCTTCACTGCACCGGAAATAAACACATAATCTTTTGCCGGTGGTACCAAAATCACGTCACCATCCATAATAAAAGGGTTTTCTTCGATTGACCCCTGTGTTTGAAATTTTAATATATCTAAAATTTGTACTTCATTATTTCTACGTAATTCAATTTGTCTTGAAGATGGATTGATAATTACATTATTTGGCAAATTAAGAGTATCTATAATAGTATTGGCTAATTTAATCGCTGTAGAAATTCTTGTATTAGGTGGCAAAAGATAAAGACCCGGATTTTTTACTGCTCCTACCACATGAACACTATAATTCATTGCATTTCCTGAGCTTAACAACTCTTCATAATCAATTGCCTGACATAAAGTTATCAGAATCAATAACATAGTAATTAACAAAAATCTCTTCACTTATCCTCCAAAGGTTATCATCCGAATTAGCTACAAAATCTAGCTAAACGGTAAATTTATTATTAAGTTAGGAAAAAATCTCCGAGGCAACGATTTTGTCAATTAAATCATCAAGAACAGGATTCTATCGGAATCCTCATATTATCCAAGATAATGTAATAGGATTAAAAAGTCTGATTTTTGTCTACGAGTTACACGAATAAACACGAATATTTGATTATGGTTTATGGTTTAGGGTTTATGGCTTGTGGTTATGTGTTTCCAATTAAAAATTCAAAATTCAACATTCACAATTATTTACGCTTTCCCTCATCTCAGATAGAACACTTTTTAGATTCAGTATAAATTAATCTTCCCAAAATTTTTTATCTAAATTTCTATATTGAACAGCTTCGCTAATATGATTTGTTTTAATATTTTCAGAATTATCAAGATCGGCAATTGTTCGTGCAACTTTTAGAATTCGTTCATAAGCTCTTGCCGATAATCCTTTTTTCTCCATAGCCAATTTTAGCAAAGTTTTGCTATCATCATCCAAGATACAGTATTTTCTAATCTGTTTTGGATTCATTTGACTATTGCTAAAAATTTCCAATCCTTTAAATCTATCCAATTGTATTTGGCGTGCTTTATTCACTCTTATGCGAATATCAGCAGATTTTTCTCCTGTCGGCAAAGAGCTTAATTCTTCATATTTAACACTTGGAACTTCCACATGAATATCTATTCTATCCAGAAGTGGTCCCGATATTCTGGAACGATATCTTTTGATACTCATCATTGAACAGGAGCAAGAATGTCCCTCTATTTCGCTACCATAATAGCCACAAGGGCAAGGATTCATACTGGCAACCAACATAAATTTGGCAGGAAATTCCAAGCTTTGAGAAGCACGCGAAATCGTAACAACTTCATCTTCTAAAGGTTGTCTTAGAACTTCCAGAACAGATTTCTTAAATTCAGGCAATTCATCTAAGAACAAAACTCCATTATGCGAAAGTGAAACTTCTCCCGGTTTTGGATAGCTTCCGCCACCAATCAGGGCTACATCACTAATTGTGTGGTGTGGAGATCTAAAAGGTCTATCTAGTACAAGCCCGCCTGATCTTAAAGATGTATATCCTGCCACAGAATGAATTTTTGTAGTTTCAAGCGCTTCTTCCAAAGTAAGGTCAGGTAAAATCGTAGAGATTCTTCTCGCCATCATTGTTTTGCCTGATCCCGGAGGTCCGATCATTAAGATATTATGTCCACCTGCACAAGCGACTTCCAAAGCTCTTTTCACGTGGAATTGACCTTTCACATCAAACAAATCCACTGGGGAATTATTCAAACGTGAGAAAAGCAAATCTTTATCTACTTTCATAGGAGCTATCTCTTCCCTACCTTCTAAAAATGCAATAGCCTGACCAAGCGTTTTTACAGGAAAAACATTCAGCTCATCGATAACAGCTGCTTCTTGAGCATTTTTCTCAGGCAAAATAAGTCCTTTCATTCCATCTTTCCAAGCTGCTACCGCAATGGAAAGCACACCCTTCACCGGACGCAAATAGCCATCAAGCGAAAGCTCGCCTATAAATGCATAATCTTCAAGTTTCTCACTTTTAATTTGATTAGTTCCTTTCAGTAAAGCTAAGGCTGTAGGCAAATCTAATGCTACACCATCTTTTTTAATATCTGCGGGAGCTAAATTTACTGTATAGTTGTAAGATTTAAAATTATAACCTGAATTTTTTATAGCTGATGATACACGATCTCTACTTTCTTTCACACTATTGGAAGGTAAACCTACAATCGAAAATTTGAATAATCCACCTTTAACATCCGCTTCAACAACTATTTTTGTCGCATCAATTCCCTGAATTGCATAAGAAATTGTTTTTCCAAACATAGATCACGCTCCTAAAAATATTATTTTGCAATAACAATAGTATCTTGCAATCTCACGATTTTTCCGGAGTTATGTGTAACCGCTTCCAGTAGCATCACATAAATACCCGGCAACAAGTACTTTCCCTCAGCATCTTTTCCATCGTAAATAATTTCATTTGAACTGGCATATAATTCCTGATCAACTAATTTCCTTCTTAATCTTCCATCTAAATCATAAATTCTAATAGTGCATCTACTAATTGTATCCGGTAATTTAAAAGCAATAATTGTGTTCTCATTTTGGTAAGGTGAAAAAGGATTGGGTGAAATTGCCAACTTTTTCGTTTTTGGTTCATAAGAAGTATAAACCGAATTTTCTCTTCCCGGAGTAGATTGCTGTACGCTTGAAGTCCAATTTCGTTCATTGGAAGAAATTAGCGGATTTATTCTTTCAATAGAAACACCCTTTGAGTTAAAATTCCATTCCGGCAAATAATTAAAGTTTTCCACGTTGTTTCCAAAAACATCAGAAAGTTCCAAATATTCACCGTTATTGGATAATGAGCTTAAACCGCATACAATAGGTTCTATCGCATATTTCTCCTGCATAAAAAGCGAATCTTCAAAACTATTTACCAGAACTAAATATTCTTCTTTTAAGTAGGGAACAACCAAAGTGTCTTCATCTATAACCAATTGTAAATAATCTAAATTTTCGATTTCTTGATTACTCTTTATCTCTATCCATTCAGGTTCTTCATCAAATGGATTATACATAATTTCGTTTATCACAAAAGGTAGCGTATTATCGTTATAAAAGCTGTATTGCACATTATTGGAAATATTTAGATCTTTTGAATTAAGAATTTCATATTTTAAAGTATAATATCCGTTGTAAGGGGCTTCTGTGATTATCTCCACGTTTAGTGAATCTGTGAAAAACAGTTCCTCTTCGAGTTCTAATTCATCATTGTAGAAGATTTTCAGTATTCCTTCGTTTAGATCAAACAGCCCTTGATTTGTTATTTTTAGATTATGAATTAATTGGTTTGAAGAAAAATCCCACTCTTGCAAATCCAGACGAAGATCATATTCCAAAGGCAAGATGCTATTTACCAAAGTTGGAGTAGCACCAAACTCAGAGATTGAACTGCTCCATTGAATATTTTCATCGGAAAATGGATTCTTTCTTTCGAGCGAAACATCAATTTCTGTTTCGGGACCTAAATAGGAAATTGAGTCAAAAATCGTGTTATATTCATCCATTAAATACAAGCTCTCATTACTATTATTTAGACTTGTCCAATCGATTGCTTTTACTACCATCTCCGGATTTATTTTCGGATAAATCGTGTTCAAAATTTCGCTTTGCTGAGATATCACCAAATAAGATTGTGGGTAAATTTTACCGGAAAATGTAATTTCCCCACCACTACGATCTTTAATCACAAAGTTATCCACATAATATGCACATTCGCTTCGGTTAAAAAGTTCAATCCATTCACAGGTGTATTCAGAATCCTTGTAAAGTATTTCATTTATTATAATTGGAGCTATTCCCACCAAGACGGAAGCAGTCATTGAGTTGTTTTCTAATTCATTATCAATAAGTGAGTTAACTACAGATTCCGCCACATAATATCCTGAGTCTAATTCACCCAGCTCAAGCACTATTTTTATGCTATCTTCAGCAGCAATCGAAGGGATAAAATTATTGTATAACTCGTTATTATTTAAAGTAATTTGCAAGTTAGCCACATAGTTATCCACAGGCTGTGTGGATAAGTTGTAGATAACTGTGGATAGTGTGTAATTATCAGCGGTTTCAACAAATTCGAATGTAGTAATTGCTAAATCGATTGGAAAATAATTTTCTTCTTTGGGAGTAGGATTTGCAGCTTCGAACCAATCAATCTCACAATTATCAGTATCTTCACCATCATGGTAGCGAGCCAATGAGCATCCGCTTGAAACATCAATTGCAAAATATATTGCGGGATCATTAATATCGCTTGGCAAATTATTATCATTAGGCTCATCATATAAAATTGTATCAGTGTAATTTTCCGGAGAGATTATTCGAATAGCATCAGTTGAGCTGCCTCCATTTTGAAAAGCAAGGTCAAGATAAATATCACAATTTGATACCATATTTTCACCAAGAAGCAGATATCCGAAAGCAGGAATTATAGTTGTTCCGAAAATATAAACAGTGCTCCAATCAGAGCCTGCTTTTTGCAAAACCCAACCCTCTAAATTTACATTTTGCTCATTAGGATTATATAATTCAATCCATTCATATCCACTATCAGCACCTACAGGATCATAAAACACTTCATTAATTTTTATATTTTGTGCTGATAAAACAAAATAAAAGAATAGATTTACTCCAATCATAAATTTCCCTTTCATTAACATCCCCTTTGTTAATTTTTAAAAAAAATCTTTTACTTCTATCTAATTAGAATCTATTCATGTCAATATTTAAAAATTTCCCCCACAATATCGGAAGGTATAATCGAAGCCGGTTTTCTATAATTCGCCAATCGTTCAGCAGTTTTCCCCAATAGATAACTTGCCGCCGGAGCTGCTTGCTCTTTTTTTAATTTTTGTCCTAAGAAAGATACAAGAATACCCGCTAAAACATCTCCTGAACCTCCTGTGGCTAAACCATCATTTCCTGAATCATCGAAAATTAGATTTTCTTGATCCGCATAAATGGTAGTAGCAGATTTTAGTAAAAGCCCACAACTATATTTTCCAATAAATTCATCGATTTTTGCTATTGGATCAGATAAAACTTCATTAATTTCATAACCTGTAAGCCTTGCGAATTCGCCGATGTGGGGCGTGCAGACAATCTGAGGATTGTTCAAATACCGCTGCCAATGATTTTCAGCGATAATAGACAAAGCATCAGCATCTAACACCAAAGGTTTCCTCCAAAACATCAAGAGAAAATGCAGCAGTTTTCTTGTGGTGGCTGCTTTCCCAATCCCGGGTCCAATTAACAGCACATCCATTTTTTGCAAGCATTTGACAAAATTCGATAGCTCGGGGTCGATGCTTTGCGTCATAACTTCAGTTAATTTAATTTCAAATATTTGCTCTAAGCCAACAGGATGAAATAGAGTAATCAAGCCACCACCTGCACGCCCGGCTGCTTGCGAAGCAAGCACAGCTGCGCCGGTAAATCCTGCTGATCCGGCTATTATCCCAATCCTTCCAAAATCACCCTTATGCGAAAATCTGCTACGCTTTGGATAAACCACACTTTCGTCGCTTAAATATAAACCTCTGGGAGGAAATTTTCTAAAAACTTCCTGAGGAATTCCAATATCAATCACGAAAATTTCTCCGCAGGCATGTTGCCCTTTTCCAAGAAAATGACCATATTTTCGTGCAGCCATAGTAAGTGTATAATTTGCATTCACACTCACTTCACCGGCTCCGCTATCGGCATCAATACCACTTGGAATATCTATGGAAAAACAGATCTTTTCTGCTTCGTTAATGGATAATATTATCTCTCTTGCAAAACCTCTTATTTCACCTTTGAAGCCAATACCAAAGATAGCATCAATTATAACCTGAAAATTTTCCAAGTTAGGCCTTGTATTTTCTATTTTTTCAATCTTTATATTCAATTTCCTACAAGCTTCAAAATTTGCATGAGTCTCAGAAGACATTTTACCTTCATCACCTAGTAAGAAAATTTTGCAATTAAAGCCCCATTGCGTAAGATATCTGGCAATAACGAATCCATCTCCACCATTATTCCCACTTCCGCAAAATAGAGCAAAATTAGGTTTATCACCTAACAAGAACTTTTGCGCTTTTACTAATTGGCGGATTTTCTTACTACAGCCCAATCCTGCATTTTCCATTAATTCCGCCGAAGGGATTCCTAGATTGTTCATAGTATATTTATCTGCAAAAACCATTTCCCTTCTACTTAAAACTAAATTTTTAGGATTCATAATAAACTCCTTATAATTAGCCAATAGGCAACATAAATTCTATAGTTGTTCCTTTTCCAATTTCTGAATTAAGAACTCTGATTTTCCCTTTATGGTATTCTTTTACTATTCTATATGCCAAACTAAGTCCTAAACCCCAACCTCTTTCTTTGGTAGTAACACCGGCTCGGAAAATTCTTTTAAACATTTTTTTAGGCATACCTTTACCCGTATCGGAAACTTGTATATGTACATATTTTTTAGATTTGAATGCTGATATTTCAATTTTACCACTATTTTTGCTTAGTGCGTCT
>JAMOPB010000251.1 GCA_027064945.1 Candidatus Cloacimonadota bacterium | reverse complement strand
AACACT
This sequence comes from Candidatus Cloacimonadota bacterium, assembly GCA_027064945.1. Lineage (GTDB taxonomy): Bacteria > Cloacimonadota > Cloacimonadia > Cloacimonadales > TCS61 > DAOWES01. The sequence continues at coordinate 2,195 of JAMOPB010000251.1, read as the reverse complement.
TTGTAAATAAATCAGTTATGAAAACTAATAATAGAATAAACTACCTTTAAAAAGAAATGATTTGACAAACATATGTTAGTTTACTTATTTAACTAAGTGTGAGGACGAAGGTAAGTAGGGTAAGCAAAAAATGGAGTTTATTATGAAGACGTTCCCGATTTATTTAGATGAAAAAGAATTTCTTGAATTGGATATTTTATTAACACTTTCAAAGGAAAAAAACAAGCAGAAATTAATATTAAGTATTCTAAGGGAAGCTATCGAAAAGAAACGTGAAGATATTGATACTATAAAAGAATTAATGGAAAAAAATAATGTAGGTTGAGGAAAAACCATTGGAGGTTATGATGAAGGATAAGCATGCATGTCCTGTATGCAATTATAGCAAAGTGAAAAGAATTGGTAGAAAGCCATGGATGCGAATACTACCCAAATCAAAGCACTATGATTGCCCAAATTGTGGATGTGAGTTTGTTACAGTTTTTAATGGAATAAAGATCAAAACTATGGAAGGTAGATCTTTAGAATTTATTCAAGTAAAAAGTTAAATAATTTAGGAGGATATTATGAAAAAAGGAATGTTATTTTTTTTAGTTTTGATATTTACTACTGCTAATATATTCGCAACAACTTATACACAAAGAGTTAATATCACTGCAGGTTCAGGAACACAGGAGATGGAATTTGATTATTATGATGAAAATAGTGAATACACCTTAACAAATGTAAATGTGAAACTATATACTACAGTTTCCGGTGGAGATAATGCTGCAGATAATGATGATGATAATAACTCTGTGGATGTAACAATTCATTTGGGAGCAGAATTCAATTTGCTAGATAGATATAATGAATTTAGTAACCCTAATGTTCCAAGACTTGTAGACACAACAGGAAATAATATTTGGAATAATGCTACTGAGACAACATGGGATGATACTTTAGAACCGGATGATGGAGATAATTCCACATTTGATAGTACTGCTCCTGATGGGGTTAAGCATGAGGGCTTAGATTTGACAGATACTAAAGCTGCTGATATACATTCATCTGTTAGGGATAAATATATAGGTAGCGGAACTTTTATTTTTGACTTAGATAAAGATCAATCAAATAGTATAGATACAGAAGGAACTGCTGTAGCAGGACAGTATAATCCTGTTTCTATTGGTGGATATGTGGAAATTACTTATACAGATGATAATCCACTACCGGTAACACTTTCTACTTTCAATGTTTCAATAGCAAATGAGTTTTCTGAATTAACATGGATAACACAATCCGAAAGCAATAATTTAGGTTGGAAAGTTTATCGTAGTTCATCAGCAGATTTTGATAATAGTACAATTTTAAACAGCGCACTTATTGAAGGTGCCGGAAGTGTTACAACTCCTACTGAATATAGCTTTATTGATCCAATGGAAATTGAAGCCGGAGCTCAATATTGGTATTGGTTAGAAAGTATCAGTTATAGTGGTGATAGTGAGATTTATGGACCTGTAGTTTTAGATGTACCATTTACAGAACCGAATGAAGAAACACCGGATCTTCCTGAACAATATGGTTTAAAGCAAAATTATCCTAATCCGTTTAATCCAAGTACAGAAATAAGTTTTTCTCTTAATTATCCTACAAGTGTAACTTTAGATATTTTTAATTCTAAAGGTGAAAAAATCTCTACTCTATACGATGGATTTGTAGAAGCAGAAAAATTGAAATCAGTTACTTGGCATGGAGAGGATGATCAGGGTAATCAAGTATCATCAGGAATTTATCTTTATAGATTGTCCAGCAATGGAACTACACTTTCCACTAAGAAAATGATGATGATAAAATAGTTTAAGATAGATAATTGCAAAGAAAATGGCGGAACATAATTAAGTTATGTTCCGCCATTTGTATTTTATAATTTGTAACATATAAATATTGGCCGAGAGGGCAGGGATCGAACCTGCCGCGGACAGTTTTAGCTGCCCGGTACTGGTTTTGAAGACCAGCTGGGACACCAGTCCCATCCTCTCTGCAGATAAAATTTTTAAATTAGACAATTCAGTAAAGAATTTTTTAATCAAAGCTTATTAATAATTTAATTAATCGAAATATTCTTACCAATTTCCAGAATCCAATTTGCTAAAAGTTGACATTTTAAGTAAAAATAGAAATTTATAACTTCCAATAAAAAGAGCTAAAGATTA
>JAMOPB010000250.1 GCA_027064945.1 Candidatus Cloacimonadota bacterium | reverse complement strand
AATTTTCTCCTTTGGCAGAACCGGACCTTCAACACAAAGCCTAATTCCAAGAGGATCCATAGTACAACAACCACAAATTCCGATTGCGCATTTCATATATCTTTCAAATAAAAATTCATATTCATAATTTTCCAAATATGGCTGTAATGCTTTCATCATCATTTCCGGTCCGCTTGCATAAACTTGGTCAAATTCCTCATTTTCCAATAACTCTTTTGCTATATCCACACTTGTGCCTTTCAAACCAAAAGAGCCATCATCGGTACAATTATAAATTCTGATATTTTCTTTTAAAGAAAAGCGAGCAGCAAAAACATGTTCATCTTTATTTCTTGCTCCGTTCACAAGTGTAATATCAGCACCTGCATTTTTTAGATAATCGATAAGAAAATTAAAAGTTGGAACAGCATATCCACCGCCAACCAAGAGAACTCGTTTTTTTGATATAAAAAAAGAGGAGCCATAAGCACCTCGAATAGAAACCAAATCACCAACACGTTTTTCAAAAAGACGATTGGTGAAGGCACCAATCCTTTTTACTGTAATGGAAAATTCATCCTCATTGCAATCGCAAATTGAAAACGGTTTTTCACCACCTTCAAAATCTGTGAGCATTATGAATTGCCCTGGCCTTGCATCCAATTTATGCCTAAAGGTATAAGTATTTATATCTTTGGTTTCTTGGGTTATTTTTGCTATGGGCAATGTAAATCTCTTATCCATTCTTACTCCTGAGTTATTTTATTTTCTCTAAATGTGGAATAGCTTGAATATTTTCATATCCCTCTTCTTCCATAAATTTTATTATCTCTTGATTTATTTTCTCAAAACAATTGATTCCTCGATAATAAACCGCTGTGCCTACTCCTACTAATGTAGCTCCGCACATAATCATTTCGATAGCATCATCACCATAAGTTACACCACCTGTACCTATTATAGGCAGATTTACTTTGGAATAAACTTCGTGAACTAACCTTAAAGCTATAGGCTTCACGCAAGGTCCACTCAAACCACCGGTTCTATTTGATAAAATCGGTTTTACCATTTTCTTATCTATTAACATTCCCGGTCCTACAGTATTGATAAGACATAAAGCATCAGCACCTGCTTTCTCTGCCGCTGTAGCAATTTCCACAATATCATAAACATTGGGAGATAATTTAGCGATAACAGGGACATTGGAAATTTCTTTCACTGCTTTTACGATCTCATAAACTTTATCTTTGGAAGCAGCAAGTGGAATTCCAAATTCATCAAAAACATTGGGACATGATAAATTAAGTTCAAGAAAATCGCCTTTGGAATTGTTCACGTGATTTGTTAATTCGAGAAAATCTTTTGTATTGGTAGCAAAAACGCTCACAATAACAGGAGTATTGGAGCGTTCTTTAAATTCATCTATTTCGGCCAAGCCTTCTTCAATGCCGGGATTACACAATCCCATCGCATTGATAAAGCCGCCGGTAAATTCGGCAATGACAGGTCCATTGTGTCCTGACCTTGGTTTTAAAGTGAGTGATTTACTAGTTACAACCCCTACCTTATTTTGTACACAATAGTCCAAACCGGAAAATGACATACCCATCACCCCAGCCGGTAAAACTAGTGGTGAGTCAATTTTTGCACCTAAAAACTCAGTTTTAATTCTTTTCATTTTTCTCCCGTTTTATCGGTTTGTCTGCGATATTATTAATTTTGTAATAATAATAACTGATGAAATTTTACTAAACTCTTAATTGCTTTACCAAAAAAATTCGATAACTTTGACGGTCAATTGATTTTTATTTTCAAAATCATAAAAAAAAATCAACGTAAAAATTATATATAATGTAAAGAATATCGATAAGTTTTTTTCACTTTAAAAAAAAATGATCAAAAAAAAACCCCGGATTATCGGGGTTTAAAATACGAGAATATTATTCTTATTTCACGGCTGCTTTTAAAGTATCAACCATATCTGTTTTTTCCCAAGTAAATTCATCTAACTCACGTCCAAAATGTCCGTAAGCTGCTGTTTTGCTATAGATTGGTCTTTTCAATTTAAGATGCTCAATAATTTCATAAGGTTTAAGAGAAAACACTTCACCAACAATCCTTACGAGTTCATCATCAGTAAGTTTTGAAGTATTAAACGAATTCACCATTACTGAAACAGGCTCTGCAACACCAATTGCATAAGCAAGTTGAACTTCACATTCT
>JAMOPB010000249.1 GCA_027064945.1 Candidatus Cloacimonadota bacterium | reverse complement strand
TGAGTGTATTTGATTCTTGAAGAGAAGATATCTCTGATATTATAAGTGTAATTTTCTGCATTTTGGTACTGTTGATTTTCCAAAGCTGATAAACCGACTGTAAAAGATTTGATCGGTTTTAGTTCCAGATCCGCACCGGCAACAGTATCAAAGATTTTGTCATTATCTTTGTTCGGAAGAACTCCGTAGAAAACTTGTGTGTTTAAATTTTTAGATTTGTATTTTGCATAAAATCCGTTTAAGCTATAATCTTCATCTAAATCAGTATTGTTGTAAGCGTGCATTGTCATTCCGGAACCGATTAAAAGATCGTATTTTCCACCTCTGACAGTTAAGGTTTCATTATTAAATTCAGCATAAATATTTTTCCATTCATAAGATAAATCATCTTCTTCTAAATTTTCCAAAGGAGAAAACTTGTGATATTTAGGAAAATCACCGCTAAATTCCATTCCAAAACGAAAATCATTTTGTCTTATATTAAATTTAAAGCTCTCAGTTGCGTACATTTTTAATGAATCTTCAGCTGCTTTATAAATATATTGGAATTCATTTATTCCGCTAATCGCAAGAGAAGAACCGGCAATATTTTGAATTTCATCTTTATTGTTTAGATGTTTAATAATTTCCGTTTCAAGATGTACTTCATCACCTTGCTTGTAACCATCATGTTGCCACAATATATTTAGATTGGAATCTATTATCATTGTTCTGGGAGGATTTACCATATTGTAAAGAGCTGCAACTTCCTGTTTGGGATCAAACAAAGTTGTAAATTTGAAATCATTAGATTTCACAAAAGCTTTTGCTTTTGAAACTTTTCTGGCTTTGTCAATACTGATGGCTAATACTTGGATATCATTTCCATATTTTTCTTGCAAAGCAGAGAGGTGAGGAAGCTCCTTTACACAAGGAACACACCAAGTAGCCCAAAAATCAAGAACTACCAATTTATCATCAAATTGGCTTAGTTTAACAACATTGCCATTTACATCTTCCAAACTAAAATCTGCAGCTTGCCCGAATGAAACAAGCTTTTCAGAAGCAAATAGACCGACACTTAAAATTAGTGTTATAATAATTATATATTTTTTCATAATTATTCTCCGATAATGTATTCAGCGGCTGAATATGTTTTACATTCTGCATCATAAACAGGTTTTCTTGTTTGAAGCCAGGCAATAGCTTTTGGCTGAACAAAATCTAAAATAGAATCATAATTTATTGTAAAATTAACAGAGCCACTTTGTGTAACAGCTATTTCTGTTTTAGCATAAGCTACATTATGGAATTGTTCTGCTGTTCCCGAATAATAGATTTCAGGTTCGCCATCTGCCAATACAACTGTTAGGATTAAATCCTCAGTAGATACATCTATCAAATTTACATCAATAGTTCCTGTTAAGATTCCGTCATTTTTATCAGCAACCAAATTTGTTAATGTAGCTTGTAAATCATTATTTATTACAGCATCGGAATATGAATCAATTGCATTTAAAGATTCTTCACTACCGCCAACAACTGCATTAGTACCGGCAATCATTGTAGTAGGTTGTTCCCAATAATTATAATAGGTAACATAATCCATATAAAACGGTGTGTGATCATTGCTTTGGCAATATTCCACATAGATAAATTGTCCACCGAGAATATTTTTTAGATTGTGAAGATGGTCAGCAACAGGAGGACAATTTCCGCATCCTTCAGCAGTAAACATTTCAGCAAAAACAACCGGTTTGGTTGGATCCAATTCAGGTGGATTAATTTGATTTCCAATAAATTTTACAGGAGAATCTAATGTAATCACATCTTCCATTAAAATAGTTTGATAAAGAGAATCGCTACGAAACTCTTTAAGATTCCATTTGATCTCACCAAATCTATTATAATCTACAAGCTCAGCTTCCAAGTTAACCGGTGTATTGATAAGAAAGAAAGAACTAAAAAATTCTATCATATCATCTCTATTTTGTAGATTATTAGAATAATTTTCAGCGTAAAAATACTTCAAGCTATCAGCGTTATCAGCATTGATAGTGCTTAAGGTATCAGAAAAAACAGAGAAAAATTTCTCTATTTCATTGTTTGAATACGTATCGTGTTCCAAAATATCACATGATATAAAAATCATTAATATTATTGGAATGATTAAAAATAACTTTTTCATAAGAAAATCCTATTTATCTAAGGTTTTCATCATTT
>JAMOPB010000248.1 GCA_027064945.1 Candidatus Cloacimonadota bacterium | reverse complement strand
AATCTCCTGTTTGCTTTTTCCATATTCACACATGCTACGTGTCATTATTTCTGCAAATCTTTGATCTGATATGTAATTATATTTTACCGCTTCAGCAATCAATTTATCCGCTAAGGAACTGTGCAACGGTAAATTTTTCAGGAATTGTGTGCATTCCCACATTGATCTTTCTCGATAAGCAAGGAATTTTAAGAATCTATCCCTTGAATAAACTTCTATTTCTTCTCTCAATCTGTGAAATTGTAATTCTGATATTTGCGTAGGTAATTCAAGTGGTATAGATAAACGTAGGAGCACCCTATTAGTTAGGATGCCCCAAATTATTTCATCAATCTCAACAAACGAAATTCTTTTACTTTTCGGCTTTGTCTTTGCTATCATCTTCTTTAGGTTTTATTAAGCCGAATTCTATTCTTACTTTCTCTTCTATTTCACTAAGAATTTCATTATTCTCATTTAGAAAATTTTTCACGCGTTCTATTCCTTGACCTATTTTCATATCTCCATAAGAGAACCAAGAACCGCTCTTCTTAATAATATCTTCTTCCACAGCTTTATCGATAAGAATTTCAAAGTGAGAAATACCTTCTCCAAAAATAATTGGAAATTCAACTTTCTTAAAAGGTGGAGCAAATTTATTTTTCACAATTTTCACACGTGTAGTATTTCCTATAATATCTCCAGATGCACCAACTTTTTTCAAAGATCCTGCTTTTCTTACTTCCAAACGCACTGAAGAGTAAAATTTTAATGCAACTCCACCGGTTGTTGTTTCAGGATTTACATAAGCAGGAACACCTATTTTCATCCTTGTTTGATTAATAAATATCACTGCTGTATTTGATTTACTAATAATTCCTGTTAATTTTCTTAAAGCTTGAGACATCAATCTTGCTTGAAGTCCAACATGAGAATCACCCATCTGCCCTTCTATTTCGGCTCTTGGAACCAATGCTGCCACTGAATCTACTACAATCAAATCTATCGCATTACTTCTTACCAAAGTTTCTACAATTTCTAAAGCTTGCTCACCACCATCCGGCTGAGAGATTAACATATTTTCTGTATCAACGCCAATTTTTTTTGCATATATAGGATCTAAAGCATGCTCAGCATCTATAAATGCAACTACGCCATCTTGCTTTTGGCATTCTGCTAAAATATGCAACGAAAGAGTTGTCTTTCCTGAAGCTTCAGCACCATAAATTTCTGTGATTCTACCCTTAGGAATTCCACCAATTCCCAAAGCCGCATCCAAATTGATTGCACCGGTAGGAATTACATCAACATCCACTTTGGGCTTATCTCCCATTCTCATTATTGTCCCAACCCCATACTGCTTATCTAATTGTCCCATAGCAGTTTTTAATGCAGATAATTTGTCCTTCTTTGCCATATTGAGCTCCTTTTTTATTTATTTAATTCATAACTATATAATTTATCATATTTAACACCGGACGAAGTAAAATTACTCTTCATAAGAGAAATCTGTTCTATGTTTGTCCTTCGTGATTTTAACTCTGTAGTTAAAAAATGAGTTTCGGAATATTTTGGCAATCTTTTTTTTATCCTAGCTATTGTAATATGCAATTTAAGTTCTCTTGAATCCAAGCTAAATCCTTCTGCTGTTAATGCTTCCCGCATTTTCTCCCATTTAATATATAATTGTTTTTCTTCCAATCTTGCACTAAGCCAGAAAAGTCTCGGATTAACTCTTGGGATAAATTCCAACTTTTCAATTAATATTTTTTGACACGATAGCCCGAACAAAGTCTCATTAATAATTTCTTTTATTCTATCTATTTGCCTTGAAGATGTTTCACCCAGAAAAATAAAAGTGATATGATAATTTTCAGTTGCAACCCAATTGATGCCCTCAGTATATTTTTGGCGAAGGCTTCTTATTGCCTCCGCCAATTCAGCTTTAAATTCTTCCGGTAAATTTATACTGATAAATGTACGCATTACCTTTTATAACCGATATCCATTAAAAATTGTTTTCTTTGTCCGATTTGTGTATCCAGTTCTACTCCGACAGGAGATTCACCGTCAATCACTCCCAATACTCCACGTCCTTGCTCTGTTTGCGCCAAAATAACCTGAACAGGATTAGCTGTAGCACAGAAAATATTCACAACTTCACGACAATTTTTAATTGCAGGAAGAACATTTATAGGAAAAACGTCTTCCATGATAATTAGAAATG
>JAMOPB010000247.1 GCA_027064945.1 Candidatus Cloacimonadota bacterium | reverse complement strand
CACTGGCAATCTTATATTTTTTTATATCTTCAAAATTTTCAAGTTGATCATCAAAAACAACCTGAACACTTTTAAAAAAAGTCCCGTCATTAATTTCTATAAAACCGAATTTCTTTGATCCGCGCAAGGTTCGTATCCAACCAGCGACCATTATTTCTTGATCTGCATATTTGGCAGATTCTCTATAAATTTCTTTAATATATATCATCCTATTTCCTCTATTTTGAATTTATTTATTTTCTATTTTTTCAACAATTTCAAGAGCAACTTTTAGAGCTCTTACTCCGGCAACACCATCCACAATAGGATTTATACCAGCTTCAACCGCATGAATAAAAGATTCTAACTCTGTTGTAAGAGCATCTTTTGTGCGATTGGAAGCATCCACCTCAATTATATCAACCACATCTTCCGGCTTAATTCCTGTATAATCACCCTTCATTATTTTCGGTAATATTTTTAGATAATTGGGAGATTTCTTAATATATACAGCTTTATTGTTTTTGAAATCCATTGAAAAATACCCGTCTTTTTGGAAATAACGTAATTTTCTGGATCTCTTCATAGAAATTCTGCTTGCAGTGATATTTGCCACACCACCATCTGCAAATTCCAAACGTGCATTAGCAATGTCGATCTTCTTGGTCATTACACTTGCACCGCTGGCACGAACATCTACAATTTCACTATCAGCAAATGCTAAAATCAAATCAATATCGTGAATCATTAATTCCAAAACCACAGGAACATCGCTACCTCGCGGAGTAAACGGAGCAATACGATGTGCTTCAATAAAACGTGGAGCTTTGATTTTTTTTTCTAATTCCATTATTATAGGATTAAACCTTTCTATATGACCGACCTGAACTCTTAAATTATTTTTCTTGGCGATTTTTACTAATTCTTCAGCTTGCCATAAATGCTCTGTAATTGGCTTTTCAATAAATACATGCACTCCATTTTCTAAAGCACGTTTTGCTAAATCATAATGAGATAGAGTTGTTACAACAATTGCCATAGCATCTACTTGCTCTAGTAATTGATCATATGATTCAAAAACTTTCGCATCTATTTTTTCAGCAATTTCATGTGCTCTTTTCATGTCTCTATCATACAAGCCGACAAACTCGCAATTATCACTTTGCCTAAGAATTCTGGCGTGATTTTGTCCAAATTGTCCTACTCCTGTAATTCCTATTTTTATCATAATTTATCCCTTATGTTTTGATAATTGTAAAAATCTGAAAATACTATCTAATGTCAAGAATTCTGTTTTGTTTAGATGAAGAAGCATTTTTAAAGCATAAAACTACTGATTTATGGATAAAAAACAGATTTAAAAAAAATTCTTTCTCTTCGGATGAGGTTTTGGATATTTTTGTAGCATGATTGCTTAGTTGTGGAAGTAACAAGCTGGCAGCTTGTTCTACATTGTCACTTCTCACATTCTACATTATCCATTCTACATTATCCATTATTCTTTTCCCATCTCACTTGTTACTCTCACTATGGATCAGGTTTTCCAATTAAAAATTCAGAATTCAAAATTAAAACTTACTTACGCTTCTCACATTTCCCTTTTCACATTTTACATTATCCATTCTACATTATAAATTTTCCCCTATCTTTAGAATTTATTATCAGCGTTTTTCTGTGTAAATCAGCGGCAACATACTCCACTTTTTTTACTATTGTAGCATTTTATATTGATACCAATGAAAAATCAAAAAGGCTACCCCATAGTGGGATAGCCTAAAATATATGGTGGAGGTGGCGGGAATCGAACCCGCGTCCAAAGATAAGTCAAAAGCCAAATCTACATGCTTAGTTATTTTTTAATCTCGCTAATAGCTAGGAAAATAATCAAACCTACGCTAAAAGCCAGTCTATGAGTTTCGGTTTATCTTATAGACATCGATAAACTATATCCGATAAGTATGAGCGGAGATCAAGCCATTTATCGGCAAAACAGCAAGTTCCGCAGCAGCATTACGCTGCTAATGCAAAGTTATCGTTTGCGTTTATATTTTTTTCTACCATGATTAACGAGTAGGTAAACTCCTCGGCATGCATTAGCAATCCCCTTTATCTCTGTCGAAACCAGAATCACCCCCATATGCGTTTATTAAAGAACTAAATGCAAAACTGTTTTCCACAGTTTAGATGTCAATTTAAAGCTTATTCTTTAACTATTCCAAACCATGTTTTTCTAATTTAGTATAC